>CAZKYR010000009.1:0-16183 GCA_964557035.1 uncultured Bacteroides sp.
AGAACGGAACTATCTGGATTTCCGGAACACATCATAACATATTTGCCATAGCAACTATCTTGACAGAACTGGGCTATAAAATTCTTAATGTTATTACGTGGGCTAAGACTAATCCCCCGCCGAACATTTCATGTCGATTCTTTACCTACTCAACTGAGTTTATCATTTGGGCGCGTAAGAATCCAAAAGTGCCTCATAAATACAATTACGAGTTGATGAAAACAATCAACGAAGGAAAACAGATGACAGACGTGTGGCGTCTTCCAGCAATAAGTCGTTGGGAGAAGTCGTGCGGCAAGCATCCGACACAAAAACCGTTAGCTCTCCTCACCCGTATCATATTAGCCAGCACTGACGAGAATGATTGGATACTTGATCCATTCTCAGGTTCGTCAACTACAGGTATCGCTGCAAATTTGTGTAGTCGAAGATTCCTTGGGATTGAACAAGAATTGGAATTCTCAAATTTGTCAAGTTTACGTAGAAAAGAATTAGATAACAAAAAACTTATAACAGAGTATCGAAATAAGATCCTCGATTTAAAAATTGCGTCTATACCTAATACAATTGAGGAACCCGAAGAATTTTATGGCGCTGATCTTCCATTTTAATCATTAACCATCACCCTTATGTCAAAACATTGGAGAACAGATCGTTACATTTTTGAGGGGAGAATGTGGGGGGCTTTGGGATATTTTTTGTAACTTTGCAACGTGAAACGGCTATGCGAACATACGGCTTACCTGATTGCGCGTCACGACTGCGTCGTGCTGCCGGGTTGGGGTGCGCTCATCGCCATGCGCGACAACGCACGCATTGACCCTGCGAGCTCCACTGTCGTTCCGCCGTCGAGACGCCTGACTTTCAACGGCATGATCACACACGACGATGGCATGTTAGCATCGTCGGTCGCCCGCCGCGAAGGCGTCAGCTATGAGGCAGCCGCCGTGATGATTGCCAACGACCTCGACTCCCTCAGACGTCACTTTCACACTGACGGCTCGGTGACGCTCGACAGGATAGGCCGATTTGACAACCACCGCGACAAGCCGGTCTTCACCCCTGACACCGCATCGGCAGCCAACATGCCATTCAAAGCCCTGACACCTGCCAAGGTGTCTGCACTCCCTGCCCAAGAGGAGGCCGGCGAGACAAAGAAACGCAAAGACAACATCATCTACATACCACTCAGCCGCAACATTTTCAAAATCGCGGCTTCATTGGTGTTGTTTATCAGCATGGCAATGTTGGCATGGACATCGCTGCCGGTCGACCGCATGCCTGACGAAGCATCGCTCGCACCTAAGGCTCGGACCGAGCGGGTCAACGTGCAACCTGCGCCTGCGCCCTCCGTTACCACGGTCATCACGTCTGATCCCGCCCCCTCCGCTGACCAACCGGCCGCAGCGGCGTCCCATGAGCCGACGGTTGTTGACGGGCCACGCTTTGAGGCGTCAGACAACTACTACCTCATCATTGCATCCCTGCCGACCAAAGATGATGCCGAGAAATACATCCTCAGCTCGCACGAGACCTCACGGCTCGACATTCTTGAACAAGACGGACGATTCCGCGTTTATATAGCAACCGGCACAACTCAGTCTGACGCCATGGCGCAACGCGATGTACAAGGCATCGCCGACCGTCATCCCGAAGCATGGGTGTGCAGACGCCGCTAAACCGGATTAACTCTCTACTGTTCAATTTTTATCATTTATTCTATGAAATCATTTCACGAGATGCTGCTGACCCGTCACAGCATCCGCCGATACACCGACCAACCTGTCGACCCCGAACAGGTGCGCCTCATCCTTGAGGCCGGACTCCTCGCTCCGTCATCTAAGAGCGGACGCCCGTGGCAATTTGTTGTCGTCGAAGACAAAGAGATGCTCACACGACTCTCTGAATGCAAACCGGCCTACGCCGTCTCGGTCGCCAACGCGCCCCTGGCCATCGTTGTGGTTGCCGATCCCTCGCAGACCGACACATGGGTGGAAGATTGCACCGTTGCCGCTCAACTGATGCAGCTCGAAGCCGAGGATCTCGGACTGGGTTCATGCTGGGTCGAGGTGCACAAACGTTTTGCCGCCGACGGCACTCCGTCAGGCGAAGTCGTGCGCGAATTGCTTGGCATCCCCGACAACTTCGAGCCGCTCTGCATCGTCTCGGTCGGACACAAAGACGAACAACGCCGCCCCGTCGATCCCTCAAAGCTCCTGTGGGAGAAAGTGCACATCGGCAGCTGGAAGAGCGAACAAGAGTGAACCGTCAGCGCATAGTCATCCTTGGGTCGGGCAATGTAGCCACTCACCTCGGCCACGCACTGAGCCGGGTAGCGGACGTCGTGCAGGTCTACAGCCGCGACATCTGCCATGCCCGGATGCTTGCCGATGCGTTGCCCCATGCCACCGCCACCGGCTCGCTCGCAGAGCTGACAGCCGACGCAGACATCTACCTGATGGCCGTCAGCGACGACGCCATCACGCAGATTGCCGCCTCCACACCCGACACCGGAATATGGGCCCACACATCGGGCAGCATCGCGCTCGACGCTCTTGCCCGATACAAGAGCCGGTGCGGCGTGTTCTATCCGCTGCAAACCTTTTCGCGCAACGCCGAGGTCGATTTTGACCGCGTGCCGATTTTCATCGAGGGGTCTGACCCCGCTACGGCCGACACACTGCGTCTGCTCGCCCGTGAGATTTCACCCGAGGTGTACGATGCAGACAGCGAGCGACGGCGCATCCTGCACGTCGCAGCCGTCTTTGCCTGCAACTTCACCAACTTCATGCTCTCACAGGCCGACGACATACTGCAAGCCAACGGTCTCAACATCAACGTGCTCGCACCGTTGCTTGAAGTCACGCTCGACAAAGCACTAAAACTCTCGCCCGAGCAAGCCCAGACCGGGCCCGCACGTCGCGGCGACCGGGGTGTCATCGACGCCCACACGCTGATGCTCACAGGCGATGCGGCCGACATATATACCTCATTATCAGAAAAAATTCTCAAGCGATATGAGCAAGACAGACTATGACCTCTCATGCATACGTGCCGTCGTTTTTGATGTGGACGGTGTGCTGTCACCCTCTACTATACCGATGGACGCAGAGGGAATGCCTCTCCGCATGGTCAACATCAAAGACGGCTACGCCCTGCAACTCGCAGCCAAACTCGGGCTCAAGCTTTGCATCATCACCGGTGCCAACGCTCCGGCGGTCAAAGTGCGATTTAACGGTTTGGGCATCACCGACGTCTTCCTGAAAGCCGAACATAAATTGCCTTTGCTGACCGAGTGGATGAAACAAAACAGCCTCACCCCCGAAGATACGGTCTATGTCGGCGACGATGTGCCCGACATCCCCTGCATGAAAGCCGTGAAGTTATCGGTCGCCCCGGCCGATGCCTCGGTCGATGCCCTCGCGGTTGCCGCCTATATCTCCCCCTGCAACGGTGGTTATGGCGTGGCACGCGACCTGATTGAACAGATTTTAAGAGCCAAAGGTCAGTGGCTCACAGACTCAAAAGCATTCGGATGGTAACTAAACTATATCTTGCAAGCGCCTCGCCTCGCCGACGCGAACTGTTGTCAAAACTCTACATCGACGTCGAGCTAATACCGGTGCGCGAGGTCAACGAATCTTATCCGGCCCGTCTCGCCCCCGAGGAGGTCGCCCCCTACATCTCGCGCAAAAAAGCCGAGGCTTATCGCTCTGACATCAAGCCGGGACAGGTGATAATCACCGCTGACACTGTGGTGTTGCTCGACGGCCGCGTCTTAGGCAAACCACATTCGGCCGACGAGGCCCGCGAGATGCTGACACAACTGTCAGGACGCACTCACCGTGTCGTCACCGGCGTCACCATCACCTCAGCCGACCGTCAGGTGACATTCTCTGACATCACCGAAGTCGATTTTGCTCCGCTCACACCCGAGATGATTAACCACTACGTCGACCGATACATGCCCCTCGACAAGGCGGGAGCATACGGCATCCAAGAGTGGATAGGCTACGTGGGTATACCGGCTATCCGCGGTTGCTACTACAACGTCATGGGCCTGCCGCTCGCAGCGCTCTACAAACATCTTCAAGACTTCTGAGCAGTCACGCTCAACGGGTGGCCGCCTCAGCGTTGACAAATATAACGGGACATGCCGCCAAGTGACTACGGTCAGGCGTCAGAAGTTGTGTGCCGCTGACAAGCCTCCCTGCTTTTATCTCAGCCGGTGCAAAACCGGCGTTTTTACCAAAAGTGACTCTCATCACTCCGCGTGAGCCGTCGGCAATAAACCGCTGACGCCACAGCCACGCATACACCCCCATCGTCATGCGCAGATTGACCTCGATACATGGAGCCATACGCAGTGTACCGCCATCAGCATATACAAGCATATCCGCACCAAAAAATCCCTCATACGCGCCACCTAACACCTCGCTGAGGATGTCGGGGAGCGATTCGCGCACTTGCCTGAGCGGTCTCTCGCCGACCATCGCGGCCAAGCGGGCCTCTATTTCATCATCGGGCAACATCAGATTGCCCGTGTAGGCTGTCCCGTTGGTCTCAAACAGAGAGTATCCGACAAAGTTGACCTTGCCCTCCCGTGCCTCAAAAAGCATCGCAAAATCACACCGGTTGTCAAGAGCTTTCTCGACCAACACCGACTTTTGCCGCCTGATTGCCGCCTCGGCAATTGACAGCACATTTGCTCGCTGCATCAGGCGGGTATCGGTCACGCCGCGCCCCGTGCTCGACCATGGCGACTTGAGGATGGCCTCACCTCCGAATCGGCCTATAGCCTCCTCCACCTCCGATAGGCTCGCCGCCTCTATCGCCGGGGGTGGCAGCGGCATATCAAGCTTGTTGGCGAGGCGGCGATTTATCTCTATCGCCGTCCGACGATGGCTCAGCTCTCTCAATTCAGCCAGTTTAAACTCGCCCGGGAGTATCTCCGCAGGGACGCCGGCACGCTCCAACTGCCATACGGCATTGCGCGACCAACCCCACGGACATGCATGTGTCACATCGCCGGACACCGTGCCGGCACACTGTCCCGCCAGTCCATAAAGATTTTTGACCGATTTTTCCCACTCGCTGTCACGGTCAAACGCTATCACCGTATCACCTGCATCGGCAAGCCACAGAGGCATCTCAGCTCCCGCGACATGCAACAGTTTCACATTGCGTGCAGGAGTGTAGCCCTCGACATCCAAAGCGAGCGTGATGTCATTTTCGGGATTAAAAAGCCACGCGCGACCCATCAGTGCAACAGATTTGCTATTTTACGCGACACTCCGCGGCTGTTGGCGTTGAATACATTTAGAGCAATCAGCACGTCGGTGATGCCGTTTTCGCGTATCATCGCGCCTAAATCATGTGTGTAGTATCTGAAATCCACCACATATATGTCCTCAAACGAACCGAACAGATAGCCCGGCAGCGCGTTGCCAAAACTGTCTTTGATGATGACAAGACGCCGTCCGTTCCCTGCATCTGTATGCACATGCACAAACTTTTGATCGCCACCCATAAATGTCTGATAGGCTGCACTGCTGCCATCTTTAAACTTGTAGAAAAACTTGCCTTTGTAAGGCTTGCTCTCCCCGGCTACATTATAGAGCGAATCGAGCCGATAGTCAATGTATGTGGTCTCATAGGCCGAGTCGCGCGGGGTGTAGTACACAAAATCCTCGGGAGCATTGCGCACGCTGATATCCTTTGAGTAGCCGTACATCGTGCCCACATAATTGCGCACCGTCTCGCGGTTGTAGCGGCTAATAGGTCTGAAATCGGTGCGCGCCACCTTGGCAAACTTCTGAGCGGCATAATATGCGCCCAACGGTGCCCAATGGTGGTCAGTGCGCAAATATATATCCTCTGACGCATGTTCGCCAAGCGGGGTGTAGACATCCACCGCGTGCACTTTGTCACTGAGCTGCGAATACATATTGGCTATCGCCGCCCCCTCGCTCTGTGTGTGTTTGCGCACCGAACGAGGACAATAGAACTCGATAGATGTCGGTATGGCCATCGCATATACCTGCACGCTGTCACCCAAGCGCTCGGCATAGGTATTGGCCGTCTGAGCGAACGGACTGTCGCCGGTGGCCGATCCTCCGTAAACCATCATCGCCCGCACACTGTCACCATCACCGGTGACAATGATGCCGGCATTGGCAATTTTGGCCACGCCGTCATCCTCACCCTCGTAATCATATTCGCCAAAACTGCGTTCCTCAGCCTCAAGTTCGGCATCGGTCGGCACATGCACCTCGGGCACCTCGGCCTGCACGACTGCCGGGCCATGAAACTTCACCGTCTCCTCTTGGGTCGCCGGATGCCACGCCAACATATCCTTGAGTTGAAGATGGGCCTCCATGAAACGGTCGCGATGAGGCTCGGTGTCGCTGAACCAATGTGACACATCGGCCATATATTGCCCTGACTTGAGGTTCTCAAACGTCAGCTGCGGCGGCCGGGCAAGCTCGCGACGCTCAAGCTCTGAATATCTGCTGCGTGGCAAACAGGTGAAAAACACCACCATCGCTCCAAACAGCACTCCGGTGAATATCAAAAAAAAGAGATCGCGCTTCATCTCACTTTCACTTTGTCAGATAGCCCTTGAGGTTATTGGCCGTCTTCAACGAACCGGCCAGTAAGAGATTGTTACACAACACCACATCGGTTATAGCGTTGTCGCGCACATAATCGACTATGTTATAGGGAAAATAGCGGCTGTCTATCACATGCACTTCCTCAAACGAGCCAAACAGGAACGGTGCCAATGCGTTGCCATAACTGTCTTTGATGACAGCCACGCGACGGCCGTTATCCACCTTGGTCTTGATCTTGATGACACGATAGTCACCGCCGCCAAATTTGCCATACGAGGCATTGCCGGTCGCGTTGGCAAAATAATTTGTTTGGAAGGGAGCTTTGACGCCGACAACACGGTTGCGCTTGTCGTTCATCTGCAAGTCGGTCACCGTCGTGGTGTAGGACGTGTCCACCGGCGTATAGTAGTAGAATGTCTCGGGTGATTGCTTCACCAGGTCACTCCCTGAGAAACGCAACATCGTGCCGACATATCCGGGCACCTCATGCCTGTCAAATTGAGCGATGTCCACAAACGGCACCTCTGCCGCCTCAGCCAATTTTGACGCGGCATAATATGCTCCCAGCGAGCCCCAATGGTGATCGGTGCGCATGTAAATCGGTTCATCGGCGTGGCGTCCGAGCTCCGGATAGATGTCAACGGCCGTCACATCGTCGTCGAGCGCATCAAACATGTCGAGCAAACGGGGACGCACTCGCGATGCATGCGATGAAGCGGCCGTCGGTGCATAAAACGACACAGCCGTCGGTATGGGCATACAATAGACGTTGACCGAATCTCCCAATGCACGTTTGTAGTCATTTGCCACCGTCGCGTAACGCTTGACAGCTGCCGCTGTTCCTCCATACGACTCCATAGCACGCACCTGCGGAACGCCATCCACAAGCAAAATGCCGTTCTTGACGACATTGTACGGCTTGTCAGCGGTCACCGTGTTGACATACCTGTAATCGCGCTCAACTGTGTCGGCACCCTGTGCCCCGATCGCTGAGACTGCCAGCATGGCGACTGACAATATAGTTTTGATTCTCATATCCTAAAATCTTGTGTATAGAAACGGGTTGTTGGTCGAGCCAATCAACATCATCACACTCACAAAAAGTATGCCGGTCACCACCAGCATTTTGCACACCAAAGCAATGTTTAGTGAAGTGGCACGAAATCTGCGGCCGATGTAATTGTTCAGATCCACCGCCCGCTGACGCACAGGCATACAGAATAATATTGCCGTTATCCACAGCCAGAAATTATCAAAGACAGCGCTTGTGACAGTGTAATCGCTCATGTGTTCACCCCGGCCAAACAGCACTTTAAAGAAGTCGCCCATCGACTCCATGCTGTCATAATAAAAGATTCCCCACCCTATCACCACAATCAGGAGGCTGTAGAGATATTGAGCAGGCAGGGGAATGTGTCCGCGCCATTTGAGGATGGTAAATTTCTCGACTGCGACAAAAAAGCCGAAGTATAGACCCCACAGCACAAAATTCCACGACGCGCCATGCCACAGTCCGGTCAGGAACCATACGACCAATATGTTGAACCATTGGCGACGACGGTTACCCCCGAGGGGGATGTAGACGTAGTCGCGAAAAAAGCCGCCGAGCGTCATGTGCCAACGACGCCAGAACTCGGTGATGTTGCGCGAACAGTAGGGATGATTGAAATTTTCGGCAAAATGAAATCCCATGCATCGACCCATGCCGATGGCCATGTCTGAGTAACCCGAAAAATCAAAATAGATTTGCAACGTAAAGGCGATGATTCCAACCCATGCTCCGGCTGTGGACAGATGCAGAGTGTCGCCGTCGAGAAACTGCGATGCAATCTCGCCGAGCTGATTGGCCAGAATCACTTTTTTCCCCAACCCGATCATGAATCTGAATACTCCGTCAGACAGATCAGCCGCCGTGACATGTCGGTTGTCAATCTCTGCAGCCACGGTGTTGTAGCGCACAATGGGCCCGGCTATCAGCTGCGGGAACATCGAGATATAGAGCAGCAACCCGCCGAACCGGCGCTGAGGCTCGGCATCGCCACGATAAACATCTACCAGGTATGAGATGGATTGGAAAATATAGAAGCTGATGCCGATGGGCAACCCTATGCGGGGCAAGTCGGCGGGGATGCCCACAGATGAGAGTATCTCGGCTATGAACCCCAGATATTTAAACGTGCAAAGCACACCTAAGTCGCACACCAGTCCGAATATCAAGGCTATGCGCCGCCGGGTGCCATCGCGCCTGACCATCCAAACACCGGCGAGATAATTGAGCAACACGCTCACTATCATCAAAAACACATACACCGGCTCGCCCCACGAGTAAAACAGGAGCGAAAAGACAATCAGCACCCCGTTGCGCACGACGTGATGTGGACGGCTCTCGTGAGACGACAATCGTTTATCCACCCATTGGCCGCCGTAGTAAAACAGGATGAACGCCGGCAAAAAGACAAACAGAAAGAATAAATCAGAGAATACCATGACTACCTTCCACCGCAGATAATGTCAAACAATAGATTGCCGACCCGACGTGCCCCTTCGGGCGAAGTGTGTATCCCGTCGCTCGTCAGCACATACTCGATTGCCTCGTCGGCAGCTGTCACTGGGCAGACAGAGTCCTGTCTGATCACCTCAGCACCGGTGCCCGATGCTGTTGACTCAATGATGTCACTGACGCGTACCAATTTGTCAGCATCGATTTTGGCTGACTGAAGAGGTGTAAGCACCACAATCCGCGCCTGCGGACAAAGCTTTTTTAAATACTCGCAACCAAGACGTACAGACATCGCCAACGACCGATAGCGACCGGGCTCGTCAAATCTCAGCGTGTCAGCCGAAGCTTCCACCGCCTCGGCGACATCGACCGAATAGATGTCAGGCCTGCGCCTGTCAAACCACGCGTCGTTTGTGCCCGCCGCAACGACAATCAAACCGGGCATCGCTTGTTGCGAGTGCGCCATTGCATCCTCAAGCCGTCTTATTTGATTGTAGATTATGTTATTGTCAGCAAGCACCTCAACATATTGCTCTGTGTCGGGGCGTGATGCGCGCGTAGCCGTCCATGTTGCGCCGCTGCGGGCATAGCTGTGACCCACAAGCGACGTGTCACGGCGTGCAAAATGGCAGTTCCAGCCATTGGGATTGTCACAGTCATCCCCACCGATCCAGGTGTTTGAATCACCCAAAAACACCACCACCTCCGCCTCGGCAGACGATGGCGAACAGAGCAGCAAAGCGACAAAACAAACTATACTTATCAGTAGTCTCATAGTGCAATCGGGCATTGCATCAAAAATCTCGGCAAAAGTATAAAGAATGGCGTTAGAGCGCAACAGAGCAAAGTCAGATTAACATTCATTAACACTACTGTTCGCTTTTATTCCTTAACTTTGCATCAGCCATGAGAATACTGCCATTCACATTCATGCTCCTCATCCTCGCAGTCGGCATCGTGCCGATATCTGCGAACGAGATTACACGCGCTGATGTTGGCCGCAGTCTGACTCAGCTCGACGAAGAGCTGTCACATCGCGACGAGTATCTGAGCCTCAAGATGGAGCGCATTGACTCGATCAAAAATCTCCGTCGCGATTTGCGTCCCGGGACAGACAAATGGTTCAACCGCACCATGCAGATCGCCGATGAATATATCTCGATCAACAACGACTCGGTCGTCAGCTATCTAAAAGATGGATACATCGCGGCACAAGCCGCCTCAAACGACTCATTGGCAACCGCATTTCTTTTAAAAATATCGACCTACATGCCGCTCTACGGCATTATCGACACGACTATTTCACAATTTGAAGAAATCGACCCCGACACACTGAGCGAGAATTTAAAATCGCTCTACTACGAGTCAGGGCGTCAGATGTTCAGCTACGCCTCGGCTTTCTATTGGAAATATCCCGACATAGCGGCTCAACTGCTCAACCGCTCAATCGATGCGCAACGCGAGCTGCTCAAGCTGTTGCCCGAGGAGTCGGTGGCCTATCGTCTCAACCTCAGCGAGAGCCTCATGTATGACCATCGCTATGACGCGGCAAAACAGATATTGATACCGCTGATAAATGAGCTGCCCCCCGAGAGCAACGCCTATGCCCGCGCATGTCACTTCATGGCCGACATCGCCAAGTATGACGGTGACCACCTCGGACAAATGTACTATCTGACACAGTCGGCCATCTCTGACGCCATCGCTCCGACACTCGAGGTGGTGTCACTGCAGGAATTAGGACAAATGCTCTTCAAGGAGGGAGACCTCGACCGCTCATACAAGTATCTGAGCGTGGCGCTGACCAATGCCGTCGAGTGTAGCGCCATCCTCAGACAGATTGAGACATCGCGTTCACTGCCGGTGATACAGCAGGCCAATCAGGCCCACGAGCACCAATGGCGCAAGCTGGTCTACATCATCATCATCGTGCTGATAGTGCTCGCCTGCATCCTCGTCGCCGTGCTGATTTACCTGCGCATACAGATGCGCAGGCTCACCGTAATGCAGGTCAATCTGCAGAAGGCCGCGCGCACACGCGACACCTACATCAACCAATTCATGACGCTCTGCACCACCTACATCGAGAAGCTCAAGAGCTTCAACCGTTCGGTCAGCCACAAACTGTCGGTCGGTAAAACCGAGGAGCTGTACGCGGCTGTCAAATCAGGCAAATTTGTCGACGAACAGGTGCACGAATTCTATGACGTTTTTGACGACGCTTTTTTGCACATCTACCCGACATTTGTCAGCGATGTCAACGCCCTGCTCCAACCCGACAAACAGATTGTGCTTCACGACGGCGAGCAATTTAACACCGACCTTCGCATTTTGGCCTTCATGCGCCTGGGCATCGAGGACTCACAACGCATCGCTCAGATTCTCAACTACTCGGTCAACACAATCTACACATATCGCAACAAACTGCGCAACAGAGCCATCAACCGCGACACCTTTGAGGCTGATCTGATGCGCACACCCTCAGTCTGACACATCATGCACAACGACCTCGATAAAAAATTTTATAAAATCGGCGAAGTGGCCGACTTCATCGGCGTACCCGCCTCGACACTCCGTTTTTGGGAAAAAGAATTCACCATCATCAGGCCGCATCGAAACTCGCGGGGTTCGCGATTCTACACCCCGGCAGACATCGAGACAATCCGCATGATTCACTATCTTGTCAAAGAGAAGGGGCTCAAACTCGACGCCGCTCAGGAGCAGATACGCAACAACCGCCAAGGCATCGATCTGCGTATGCGCATACTCGAGCGTCTGCACAATGTCCGCAACGAACTTCAATCGATGCTCGACGCGCTGCCCCGCTGATTTACAGCATATTTCAACGGAAAGTCAAAACGTGACGGTGATCCTTAGGCGAACAGGTGTCTGAACGCCTCGTCCACGCGCGACACTTCCACGATTTTGATGCGCATTTTGCTCGTGTCGATCCCTTTGAGATTCCCCTTGGGGAGGATGATGGTGTCCATGCCGAGTTTCTCAGCCTCGCGCAGCCGTTGTTCGATGCGCACCACGGGGCGTATCTCGCCCGACAGACCCACTTCGCCGGTCAGACAGGTGCGCCGGTCAATGGTCATGTCGACATTTGATGAGAGTATGGCCGCGATGACAGCTAAATCAAGCGCCGGATCGTTGACCTTGAGACCGCCGGCAATGTTGAGAAACACATCTTTCTGGCCGATTTTAAAGCCTACCCGCTTCTCGAGCACGGCCAACAGCATGTTCATGCGCTTTGAGTCAAAGCCCGTGACCGAGCGTTGAGGCGTGCCGTATGCTGCGGTCGACACAAGCGCCTGAGCCTCGATCATGAAGGGGCGTATCCCTTCGAGAGTCACACCCACGGCTATGCCCGACAGCTCCTCGCTGACCCCGTCGCGTTGCCACAGCATCTCTGACGGATCGGCCACTTCGCGCAATCCCCGCTGGCACATCTCATAGATGCCTAACTCCGAAGTGGAACCAAATCGGTTTTTGACAGCTCGGAGCAGACGGTACATATACTGCCGGTCCCCCTCAAATTGCAAGACGGTGTCGACGATATGTTCGAGCACCTTGGGTCCTGCGAGCGACCCCTCTTTGGTGATGTGTCCGACAAGAAGCACAGGCACACCCGAACTTTTTGCATAGCGCAACAGTTGAGCCGCGCACTCGCGCACCTGACTGACACTGCCGGCAGCCGATTCGATCAGGTCAGACGCAATGGTCTGAATAGAGTCGATGACCAGCAGACCGGGCTTGATACTCTCGATGTGCCTGAAGATATTCTCGAGCGACGTCTCGGTGACGATAAAGCATGTGTCACTCAACCGTCCCAGGCGGTCGGCGCGCATCTTGAGCTGCATGGCGCTCTCCTCGCCCGACACATACAAGATGCTGCGCGAGCGTATTGACAGCACATTTTGCAGCACGAGCGTCGATTTGCCGATGCCCGGTTCACCTCCGATAAGCACCATCGAGCCGGGCACGAGACCACCCCCGAGCACACGATTGAGTTCATCACTCGGCATCGGTATGCGCTCAATGTCGCCCGAGACGATTTCGCTCACCAACTGCGGGCGTGAAATAGCTCCGGCCTCAGCCGGACCGATCGATTTTGAGGCGCCGCGTGCAGTGGTGCTGACTCGTTCCTCGACCATACTGTTCCATGCGCCGCACGAGGGGCAACGGCCTACCCATTTGGGCGAGTCGGCACCGCACTCTGAGCAAAACCACACGCTTTTGACACTCTTTTTCGCCATATAATCAGTCTGTTGGAATTTTTTAATTATTACACCGTCAACGGCTTACGCGGCGTCTGAACTCAGCCACCGTCACCGCCGTCGCGACAGCGACATTGAGCGACTCCACGCTCTCCGCATCAGCCGGATAGGGCGGAATGAACAGTCTGTGGTCTACTACAGCCGACACCTCATCAGAAAGGCCGTTAGCCTCATTACCCATGACTATGATACCCCCGGGTGTCAACGGTGCGCTGTAGATATCATCGCCATGAAGATGTGTGCCATAGACCGGAATCGCGGCCTCGGCCAACAGTTGTGCGAGATTGTCGGTATAAAGCACCGGCACGCGGCACAACGCGCCCATTGTCGATTGTACGACCTTGGGGCTGTAGACATCGGCACACCCGCGCGAACAGATGACGCCCTTGATGCCAAACCAGTCGGCCAATCGAATGATCGTGCCTAAATTGCCCGGGTCGCGCACATTGTCGAGCGCGATATACAAGCTGCCGGCGTCGATCGAAATCATCTCGGGCTGCCGCGCCATTCGCAGCACAGCCAACACATCGGGAGGGGTTGACAGCGAAGACATGCGCTCGATGTCGGCCCGACGCGCGATGGTGAAAGGCACGCCGGCTTTGTCGGCGAGTGCGTGATTGGCCTCTGCAAACGCCTGTGTGGCAATCAGATATTCGCACTTAAAATAACCGGCCATTTCACCCACGCATCTCACCCCTTGCGCGACGAACAGCTGCTCGTCGCGCCGGGCGCGGGCGTTGTCACACAGCGACTTCACCCGTTTGCGCAGGGTGTTGGTGACTTCGTTCAGCATATCTTGGCGCAGATGGCGTCAAAAGCGGCCGACAGACCATCGGCATCCTTGCCTCCGGCCTGTGCGAAGCCCGGTTGACCGCCTCCGCCACCCTTAATGTTCTTGGCGGCCTCGCGGACGATAACCGAGGCATTCAGACCGTTCTTGACGATGTCATCAGTGAACATGACAGTCAACAGCGGCTTGCCGGCAGCGTCGGCCGTTGCTGCCACAAAAGCGGTGTTCTGAGGATGCTGCGCACGCACTGCAAAGGCCACGCCCTTGACGACATCGGGGATGCGCGGGCCGCGCATTGTCACCAGCGTGATGCCCGACTCGGTTGTGGTCGCCGTCTCGAGCAGCTGTTTTGCCATCGTGGCGATGCGCTCTTGTGTGAAATCTTCGACCTGACGTTTGAGCTCGGCGTTCTCATCGACTGCACGCTGCAATGCCTGCAACAGATTTGGGGCATTGTTGAACATGGCGCCGATGTTGCGGAGTGTGTCGCTCATCTCGTCGAGCGCCTCCTCGACGCGCTCGCCCGTGATAGCCTCGATGCGGCGCACACCGGCAGCGATGCTGCTCTCAGAGACGATGCGTATCATGCCGATATTGCCGGTGTTGTCAACGTGTGTGCCGCCGCAAAGCTCGACCGAGTCGCCATAGCGTATCACGCGCACTTCGTCGCCATACTTCTCGCCGAAAAGCGCCATGGCTCCCATCTCGCGCGCCTGGGCAATGGGTACATTGCGGTGCTCGTCGCGGGCGATAGCCTCGCGCACGTGGCGGTTGGCGATGCGCTCAACCTTGGCGAGCTCCTCGGGCGTAAGCTTCTGGAAGTGCGAGAAGTCGAAGCGCAGAACGTCGGGCGACACAAACGAGCCCTTCTGCTCCACGTGCGTGCCGAGCACCTCGCGCAGAGCGGCGTGGAGCAGGTGAGTGGCTGTATGGTTGCGGGCGATGGCCAAGCGGTTGTCGCCGTCGATGGCCGCACGGAATGTGGCTTCGGGATTGGCGGGGAGAGTCTTGAGGATATGCACGCCGACGCCGTTCTCGCGCTTGGTGTCGAGCACCTCCACGGTCTGGCCTGTGGCGAGATCGGTCAGTGTGCCGCGGTCGCCCACCTGACCGCCCATCTCGGCATAGAAGGGCGTTGCGCTCAGAATTACCTGATAGAAATCGCGGTTCTTCTGCTTCACGTGGCGGTAGCGCAGTATCTTGGCCTCGGTCTCGGTCTGGTCGTAGCCTACGAACTCCTGCTCGCCGTCGTTTAGGATTACCCAGTCGGTCGCCTCGACAGCGGCGGCATTGCGTGCGCGGTCTTTCTGCGCGGCCATTTCCTTGTCGAATCCGGCCTGGTCCACGGTCATGCCGTAATCTTTGAGGATGAGGGTGGTAAGGTCGAGGGGGAAGCCGTAGGTGTCGTAGAGTGTGAAGGCCTGCTTGCCGGGCAGTACGTCCGACCCCGCTTTCTTGGCCTCTTTGGCAGCCTCGTCGAGAAGGCGGATGCCGTTTTCGAGCGTGCGCAGGAAGGCGTCTTCTTCTTCCTTGATAACCTTCATGATAAGCTCGCGGTTGGCGGGAAGTTCGGGATATGCCTCGCCCATGCTCTCGATCAGGGTGTCGACCAGGCGGTACATAAAGGCCTTTTTCTGCTCGAGGAAGGTGTAGGCATAGCGCACGGCGCGGCGCAGGATGCGGCGTATCACATAGCCGGCCTTGGCATTGCTCGGCAGCTGATTGTCGGCTATCGAGAAGGCGATGGTGCGGATATGGTCGGCAATCACGCGCATGGCCACGTCCACCTGGCGGTCCTTGCCGTATTCCTTGCCCGAGAGGGCTGCGATTTTCGAAATCAGGGGAGTGAACACGTCGGTATCGTAGTTCGACGTTTTGCCCTGCAGGTCCATGCACTGGCGCTCGAAGCCCATGCCGGTGTCGATTACCTTGGCGGGAAGCAGCTCGAGCGAGCCGTCGGCCTTGCGGTTATACTGCATGAACACGAGGTTCCAGATTT
>CAZKYR010000010.1:0-16161 GCA_964557035.1 uncultured Bacteroides sp.
CCCTCTGACGGCGGCGCCCGCAACCGCCGCTCGTCGTGGCTCGGTCGTGTCAACTATTCGTACGACAGCCGCTATCTCCTCACCGTAAACTTCCGCGCCGACGGCTCGAGCAAATTCTCTGAGCACCGTTGGGGTTACTTCCCCTCGTTTGCGCTTGCATGGCGCATCAGCCGTGAGTCGTTCTTGCGCGACTTCCAGGCTCTCAGCGACCTCAAGATACGCCTCGGTTGGGGTAAGGTCGGCAACGACAACATCGCCAACGACGCGTTTGTGCTCAAAATGTTCAACAACGGCCCGACATTTGTCGACTATGTCCTCGGCACCAATCAGCAGCTCGTCAACGGCGCAGCCGTGCTGACATGGATCAACAACGGCGGCCACTGGGAGAACACCGAGCAGTGGAGCGCAGGTGTCGACTTCTCGTTCTGGAACGGCAAGCTCAACGGCTCGATCGACGGCTTCATCCGCGACACCAACGACATGCTCATGAGTGTCAACGCCCCCGCACATGTCGGCAACCGCTATGCCGGCACCGCCAATGTCGGCAAGGTGCGCAACAAAGGCATCGAGATCAGCCTCGACCACACCAATCAGGTTTTGCCCTGGTTAAAATATTCGGTTGGCGGCAACGTGTCATTCATCGACAACAAGCTGGTTGCCCTCAACGGCGGTTCGCCCATCTACACCAACTACAACAACGTGCAGGTCGTCAACCAAGGTTTCCCCCTCTACTACTTCTGGGGATATGAGTATGGCGGCGTCTGGGGCAGTGACCAGGAGGCGCTCGACTATCTGACAGGCTACGGCGCAGCCGACATTCCCTTCCACGCCGGCGATGCCAAGTATATCGACCACAACGGTGACGGCCGCATCGACGACAGCGACCGCATCTATCTCGGCTCATCGATTCCCAAGATCAACTATGGCATCAATCTCGGTGCCTGGGTCAAAGACTTTGACCTGCAGCTCTTCTTCCAGGGCGTGGCCGGTTCAAAAATCTACAACCAGATGCGCCACCGTCTCGAGTGCAACGGCGCCACATCGGTGCTCGACCCGATCATGGTTGACGCATGGACACCCGACAACATGTCAGGTACAATCCCCAATCCGCGCAACACCATCAACTATTATGTCTCTGACCGCTTCCTTGAGTCGGGCAACTACTTCCGCCTCAAGAACCTGCAGTTAGGCTACAGCCTTCCCAAGAGCATCCTGGGCGACAGAGGCCTCGAGCAGTGCCGGTTCTACGTACAGTGCTCAAACGTGTTCACCGTCACCAAGTACAAAGGCTTTGACCCAGAGGTCAGCGGCGGTGTCGACTATGGCAACTATCCTCAGAGCCGTACATTTATCTTTGGTGTGAACATCACTTACTAATCTCAACCCGGTAAACACAATCTCAATGAAAGCTATCATAAAAAACAGCATATTCGGCACTGCATTGGTGGCAGCCGCAGGTCTGATGACCGGCTGCAACGACTGGCTCGGCGAGGAGAGCCCCGGCTCGACCAAGCTCGACGACTTCTACACAAGCGGCACAGCCTGCATACAGACCATCAACGGTTGCTACACTCCGTTGATGTGGGAGTACAACAGCTCATACTTCTCAGAGTGGTACATCGGCGACATAGCCTCTGACGATGCCCTCAAGGGTGGTCAGAACATAGCTGACGGCCCCGATGCATACGACATTGACAACTTCAAGACCAATGCCAACAACAGCATCGTCCTCGACTACTATCGCGCAAAATATCAAGGCATCATCCGCACCAACCTCGCGCTCGAGCGTGTGGGCGAGTTTGAGCCCGACGATGAGCTCAGCGCCGAGCGCAAGACATGCGCCTTGGGCGAGGCTCACTTCCTCAGAGGCTTCTACTACTTCCAGCTCGTCCGTGTGTTCGGGGGTGTGCCTCTGATTCACGATGTCATTGACTCGTCAGAGCGCTGGTTGCAGCCGCGTGCCTCGGTCGAGGAGGTTTATGAGTCGATTATTAAAGACTTCACCGATGCCTACAACGAGCTGTGGGAGAAAGACCAATATACAGCCGATGACCTCGGCCGTGCCACGAAGGGCGCAGCTTGTGCGATGCTCTGTAAGGTTTATCTCTACAACCACGACTATGAGAACGCTTATCTGTGGGGCAAAAAGTTTGTCGATGAGTTCTATACCCCCGGCAAATACAGCCTCTGCACAAACTATGCCGACAACTTTACGCTCGCCGGCGAAAACGGCCCCGAGAGTGTATTCGAGATACAGTACACAGCCGATCCGACCAGTGACTATGGCCAGGGCTTTGGCTTCACGCGCGGCACATTCACAACCATCCTGACACGTCCGCGACGCATCGCCGGCAACGCCAATACAGGTTGGGGATGGGATCACCCCACACACAACCTCTATGCCGAGTTTGAGGCCGGCGACCCCCGCCGCGACGTAGCCATCGGCACCCCCGACCCGTCAGTGGCGATGGAGTCGGATGTCAACTACCTCGGATCATCGTATTACAACAACAAGACATGCTTTAGCGAGGGGGGCACATTCCCGTCGCTCGATCACGACAGCCGCGCTCCGCTCAACTATCGTCTCGTGCGCGCCTCAGACGTGCTGCTGCTCTATGCCGAGGCTGCCCTCGAGAGCGGCCGTGACCTCTCAGCCGCCAAATGGGCGCTCGAGCAGGTCCGCGCCCGTGCCCGCGCCAATTCCACCGAGGCCGGCGCACTCCCGGCGTTCCCCGGCTATCGCGGATATGCCGACAACATCGAGTCGCTGCGTGCCGCCATCCGTCACGAGCGCCGTGTTGAGTTGGCGATGGAGGGTCACCGTTGGTTTGACCTTGTGCGCTGGGGCATCGCAGCCGAGGTGATGACAGAGTATCAAAAGGGTGAGACCGAGGAGGCCCGCGCCGAGATGGCTCAGTTTATCAAAGGCAAACACGAGCTGTTCCCCATCCCTTCCGAGGAGTTGGCCCTCAATCCGATGGCACAGAACAACGGTTACTAACAGGGTAATAAGATAACACAAAAACAGGTTTCAGGTTAAGGCGGCCAGACGCCGTGACGACAGCCATGTACACGGCGTCTTGACCCGCTCTTTGATCACCTCTCCCAAATCAAAACGCAAATCACATAAATCACATAAATCAACCATTAAAAACTTTAGTCTTATGAAAAAATTTACACTTTTAGCTGCCGCGTCTCTGGTCGCAGTCGCTGCCCAGGCTCAGTTTAACGTAGCTCCCGGCACAGCTCCCGTCCTCGAGAACGGTGCCAAGACAGTTGACTACATCATCTTGTCAGATGAGTCAATCGCAGCCTTTGAGAAGGCAGGCGCGAAGGTCAACTACGTTGGTCCGGCAGCCGAGCTCGGCCGCAACCTCTGGGTGTGGGAAGAGACATTCATCGGCGGCGACTCATCTTATCCCCGCGTAGACTTTGAGGAGGGTGATTACATCTCGTTGGTAGTGTCAAACAAGAATTGGTCAGGCGCCGGCTTTGCAGTGGATTATAACACAGATGCAGATCCCAACTTTGTCGGTCTCGACTTCACACACTTTGACATGGAGAATACACACTTCCACTGTGCATACATGACTCCGACCTCAAACGCTCCCGCATCAGTTGCCTTGATCATCATGGACAACTCAAATCTCGGTTCTCCCGCCAAAGTCGCTCTCGGTGATTCGTTCAACGACAACGGTGCCATCTTCCCGTCTGTCGGCGCAAAATTGAGTGACGACTGGCAAGGCGTTGACCTCACCCTGGCCGACCTCAAAAAAATGTATCCCACATTCAACCCCATCTTTGACGCACACTGGAACGGCAACCTCATGTCATTCCTCGCCGGCGGTGTACAGGGCCAGTCGATCGCACTTGACGCAATCTACTTCTACACAACCACTGACTCGGGCAGCGTTCTTGCAATCGCTGACGACGCAGCCGACTTTGTCGTGACCGGCAAGACAATCAATGTCAACGGTGGCGCAGGCATCGAGCTCTACAACCTCGCAGGTGCCCTGGTGAAGAAAACCAATGGCACAGTCCTCGGCATGACCGACCTCAACGCCGGTGTGTACGTGGCTCGCACAGGCAACAAAGTACAAAAAGTTGTCGTTCGCTGATAGCATTTTGTAAATTAGACATTTAAAATACTTTTTGCATAACATGGCCGGCGTCCTCAAGCCGGGCGTCGGCCATTCTTATACCTAAATTTTCACTTCCATGAAGCTTTTTGTACCCGCAGCACTCTCATTTTTATTTGCCGGCATGCCGGCGATGGCATCCGCGCCGCAGAACGGTTCGGGCGAGACCGACGGCTATGTGTTGGTCTGGCAAGACCTTTTTGACGACACCGAGCTAAACCCCTATCGCTGGGATATAGAGGTGAACGGATCGGGTGGCGGCAATAACGAACTGCAATACTACACCGATCGCCCCGAGAATGTACGCTTAGGTGACGACGGTGACGGCAACGGATGTCTCATCCTCACCGCGCGCCGCGAAAACTACATGGGACGCAACTTCACCAGCGGCCGCGTCAATTCAAAGAACCGCACCGCTTTCACCCATGGCAAGCTCGAGGCATCGATCAAGCTCCCCTCGACAGCCAACGGCCTCTGGCCGGCATTCTGGATGATGGGCAACGACTATGATCAGGTCGGCTGGCCCAAGTGCGGCGAGACCGACATCGTCGAGATGGGAAATGCCGACGGCATCAAGGCCGGTGTGCAGGACCGCTATTTTAACGGTGCCCAGCACTGGGGCACACAATGGCCTCAAGCGTCAAACGCCAAGTCATCCACCAAAAACTACAGCCTCCAGGATGGTGAGTATCACTTGTTCACCGTCATTTGGGATGAGAACAAGATTTCGATGTATGTCGACCTCGACCGCATCCCCAAACAAAACCCCTATTACAGCATGAAGTGCCCCATGGACGAACCCGACAACGCGTGGAGCCCGGGCAACTACTTCCACAAAGACAATTTTATCCTCTTTAACCTCGCTGTCGGCGGCGACTTCACCGGCATCCATAAAGCGGCCGACATCACGGCTCTCAACGATGACAATAATCAAGAGGCATCGATGTATATCAACTATGTCAAAATCTACCAGAAAGGACTCACCTCAGAGAACCTCGATGCACTCGACCGCGGCGACATCAGCAGTGTGCCGACCATGATGGCCACAAACAAAGACACCATCAGCTTTGACGGTCGTGCTGTCACGTCAGACAACCGTCACCTTGTCCTCTATGACATCACCGGCGCCCGCGTGGCGATGTCTGACGAGGGTGTCGTGCCGGCTGACACGCTGACCCCCGGCATCTATCTGGCTCAGGCAGGTGCGACGGTCAAAAAAATCATGATTCGCAACTGATTTTCTACAACATATACTTCACTTTGAACCCTTCACAAACACATCCATTTGTACAATGAATAAGAGAATAATATTGACGGCATTGATGTCGGCCGGCTGCGCCATGAGCCTGTTTGCGCTCACCGATGCCGAGATAGACGCCAAGGTGAGCGATCTGATGAGCCGCATGACCCTCGATGAGAAAATCGGGCAGCTCAATCAACGCTCAGGCTACGGATATGTGCCCGAGATGGTCAGTCTGATAAAAGACGGGCAGGTAGGCTCGCTGTTGAACGAGACCGACCCCGAGGTCATCAACCGCCTGCAGCGCGAAGCTGTCGAGAACAGCCGCCTGGGTATCCCCCTGGTTTTCTCGCGCGATGTCATTCACGGCTACAAGACAATTTTCCCCATACCGTTAGGCCAGGCTGCCTCGTGGAATCCGGCCCTGGTCGAGGAGGGAGCACGCATCGCAGCCGACGAGGCGTCATCAGCCGGCATCCGCTGGACATTCTCGCCCATGATGGATGTGTCGCGCGATCCGCGTTGGGGTCGTGTAGCCGAGAGCTTTGGCGAAGACACCTATCTGACGACCGTGTTGGGCAAAGCGATGATCAAAGGGTATCAGGGGGATGACCTGACCAACCCCGCCACGATGGCCGCCTGTGCAAAGCATTTCTGTGGCTATGGCGCGGCAGAGAGCGGCCTCGACTACAACACCACGTGGATACCCGACGTGATGTTGCGCGACACCTATCTCCCCCCGTTCAAGACTGCCGCCGAGACCGGCGCCGCAACGTTCATGTGCTCGTTTAACGACATCAACGGCGTCCCCTCGTCGGGCAACGTGCGCCTGTTGCGCGACATCCTGCGCAACGAGTGGGGCTATGACGGCATGATGGTGAGCGACTGGGGCTCAATCGACCAGATGATTCCCCACGGATTCAGCAAGGACTTGCGTCAGGCTGCCTGTCACGCTGTCAAAGCCGGCGTGGACATGGACATGGAGAGCAATGCCTATATCAACCACCTGCGCGACCTCATCGAGAAAGGAGAGCTCAGCGAAAGTGACATCGACCCGTTGGTGGCCAATGTCCTGCGCCTCAAATATCGCCTCGGCCTGTTTGACAATCCCTATGTCGACATGAGCAAAGCCAACCGCTTTTATGCCGATGCGAGCCTCGATGCAGCCCGCCGCGCCGTCGAGCAGACAGCCATCTTGCTCGACAACAAGGGTGTGCTGCCGATAGACAAAAACAAAGTGAAAAAAATCGCCGTCGTCGGTCCGATGGCCGATGCACAGCACGACCAGGCCGGCACATGGGTGTTCGACCTCGAAAAAGAGCACTGCGTGACACCGCTGACCGCTCTCCGTGAGATGTATGGCGACAACAACATCATTTATGCGCCCGGTCTGGCCTATAGCCGCGACAAGAGCACAGAGGGCTTTGAGGCAGCTGCCAAGGCGGCCGCCGAGGCTGACGTGGTGCTCTATTTCGCCGGCGAAGAGGCTGTGTTGTCGGGCGAGGCACACTGCCGCACCGACCTCACCCTCCCCGGAGCGCAAAAAGAGCTGCTCGACGTGCTCAAGGCTGCCGGCAAACCGGTTGTGCTGATCGTGCAGGCCGGTCGCTCGCTGGCAATCGTCCCCGAGACCGAGAAGGCCGACGCCACGGTGTTCTGTTTCCACGGAGGCACCATGACGGGTCCCGGCCTGGCAAACCTTTTGTCGGGCAATGTCAACTTCTCGGGCCGTCTCCCCTTGTCGTTCCCCCGCACATCAGGCCAGGTGCCCATCTACTACAACCACAAGAACACGGGTCGCCCTGCCGCAGGCATAACCATGATTGATGACATCCCCCTTGAGGCAGGTCAGACATCAACCGGCTGCACGAGCTTCTATCTCGACGCCGGAGCCGGCGCCGCATTCCCCTTTGGCTACGGTCTGAGCTACACCACTTTTGCATACAGCGACCCGACACTGTCGGCCACTGAGATTCTCCCCGACGGCAATGTAACCGTCACTGCCACTGTCACCAACACCGGCACTGTCGAGGGCACGGCTGTACCCCAGCTCTACATCCGCGACAAAGTGGCGTCACTGGTGCGTCCGGTGCGCGAGCTGCGCGGATTTGAGCGCATCACGCTCGCTCCGGGCGAGAGCCGTCAGGTGACATTCACGCTCACCCCTGACGACCTGGCCTATCACATCAATGACACCACCACCGTCGTTGAGCCGGGCGAGTTTGATGTCTGGATTTCGGCTGACAGCAACAGCGGCACTCCCGCAACATTCACAGTCCTCAACAACTAATCAGCAGAGTTATGAAAAAAATATATATTGCCGCCGCACTCGCCGCGTTGACGGTCTTCACATCAGGTGCACGCAGTGCCAAACGCGGCGTGAGCGAGAGCTCATTTCACTTCAAGGCACAGATTGAGGCCCTCGAGCCCGGCGTGTGCTGGTACTACACCTGGGGATCGACCGTAGGCCGCTATCTGGCCGACGAGGAGATGGAGTTTGTGCCTATGGTGTGGAACGGCAACTATGACGCCGATGCCATCCGCGAGTATGTCAAATCTCACCCTCAGACCAAATATTTGCTTGGCTTCAACGAGCCAAACTTCACCAATCAGGCCAACATGACCCCGACTCAGGCCGCCGAGCGTTGGCCGGCCGTGAAGGCGCTCGCCGCCGAGCTTGGCCTCAAGCTGGTCGCCCCGGCGCTCAACTATTCGCCCAACCCTCCCTACTACAGCCCCACCCAGTGGATGGACGAGTTTGTAGCTCTTGTCGGCAAAGATGCGTTTGACTTCACCGCCATTCACAGCTATGGCGGCGACGGCGTGATGAAAGATCTGGCGACACAGTTCCACGACCGCTATGGCAAAGATGTGTGGGTGACCGAGTTTTGCTATTGGCCTGATGAGGGGAATCCCAACAGCACAGTGACCCAGACGGCACAGATCAACTCAATGGTCGAGAGCGTCGAGTGGCTCGAGAAGACCGAGTGGATCTATCGCTATGCATGGTTCAAGGCCATCGGCAACTATGACGCTGACAAAGGCCCCAACTACGGCCTCCTTGTCCCCGGCACAGCCGAGAATCCCCGCGAACTGAGCCCGCAGGGCAAAGTCTACCTCTACATGTCAAACTATGATGCCAACGTGTGGAATGCGTGCGGCACGACATTCCCTGCGACCGAGTATATCAACCGCAGCCAGGCCACTCTCGGCCCGTCGCCCGAGGGGACTGCATGGCCCATCGAAATCACCGGCTTCAATGCCGGCGCCTCACTCGACTGGCAGTTTGACGTCCCCGAGGCAGGTCAATACAACCTTGTGCTCAGCGTGAGCGGATATGGCGAGCCGACCCGCTATGACCCCGTCGTGGCGGTGTATGGCGTGGCAGCCGACGGCAGCGACGGCGACATGCTCGCCGAGCAGCGCACGCTCACACTCCCCAACTCGGACACAAGTTATCAAAACGAGATATTCACTGTCAATCTCAGTGCCGGTCATCAGACCCTGCGCCTCAAGGATATGAACCCCTATCGTCCCAGCGGCATGCGCATCTCCACAGTCACGCTGACCGATGCGGCCGGCGTCGAGGGCATTGATACTGACATGACAGATGTGCCGGTAGATGTCTATTCTATGCAAGGCGTCATGCTGCGCCGCGATGTCAATCGCGCCGAGGCTCTCACCGGTCTTCCCGCCGGCATTTACATCGTCGGGGGAGTGAAAACAGTGAAATACTAAAACCTGACAACGTTAACAGTTGATAAACCTAACAAAAACCGATTGCGATGAAATTAGTTAACAAAATATTTCTGGTGGCCGGCATCTGTTTGACCGGCACATTGGTTGCCTCTGCGCAAGACGACATTCTTGTAGGCAAACCGATCTACACGCTCGGCGAGGCCAAGACATGGACCTCGACAGAAGATGCCACATACACATTCAAGACCGAGGATTTGACAAAGTTGGTGGCCACACCGACCAATACCTCCAACGTCTACCTCTTCCCCGAAGATGGCGGCAAATATAATACGGCTGACAATAAAGTCATCGGCATCCAGGGCTTTTATGTCGACATGGGTGCGGTCAAATCGGTCGACAAAGTGTCTACCACATGGGAGGGCGCGGCAGCAAACAACTTTGACATCTACCTGACCAATGATGAGCCGACCCTCGCTGTTCTTGAGACCGAACCGACCTATACAGCTACCGGCCTCGGCCAATATCACAGCAACACAGTCGATCTGCCCGAGGGTGCCAAAGGACGCTATCTGGTGTTTCAGGCCACTGATGCCACCAACTGGGGTTGGGGTGTCAAAATTCGCTCGATTCACGCCTATGCGCCCACTCTCGATATCCTCACAACATTCACCGTTACGCCCGGTCTGATCAAGCTCGGCGAGCCGGTAGAACTGACACTCTCTATCCTCAACCAATATGGCTTTGATATTGCCGAGGATGTCGAGATGAGTGTTGAAGGGGACGGCGAAATCTCATTTGAGGATAACAAACTGACCATCATCTCAGGCACAAAGGCTGAGTTCACCGCTACGTTAGACGACGTGACACTCACCTCAACCGTCTATGCTATCAGCCAAGCCCCCGGTTCGCCGGATGCAAGCGACATTTTCGTGCCGGTTTACACCAATACGGTGACAGACAAGAATGATAAATACGGTGTTGTTGTGGCCTACAACGGCGGTGCGAAAAATTTGGGCGAAATCACCTTTGACAATGGCGAGGTGGCACATCTCTATGGCGACGTACGTTGCATATTTTTCCACAATACAGAGACAACAGGAGTTTGGGATGCGGATATCAACCCGACCGAAAAGGATTATGGCTGGCTCAAATTGAGCATCTTCCCGGCAAAAGATTGCAAGGTCAACGTCGAGTTTGAAAGGACAACGGTGATCGGCAATAATCACATGTTTGACCTCATCGGCGGCCAATGGAACAATATTGCGGTGACTCTCAAAGGTGAAACAGTGCTCCACACCATGTCGGTGCGTTTTGATGCGGACAACATGACCGATTTGGCCTTGGCAAACATTTATTTTGTCGAGGACACAGACCAGATAGCGACCTCCATACATCTGACCTCCGACCTTGACTATATCGCATCAGATGCCGAGGTCACTCTGACAGCATCGGTGCTCGACCAGTTGGGGGGTGAGATGACCTGTGACGACAACATCGTTTACACAATCGTGACCGATGGCGTCGACGGCGAGATTGTGGACGGCGTGCTCAAGCTCACCGACATCCTTCTCGATGATGCTTCGTTTGTCTTCACTGTGGAGGCGGCATTAGAACACGATCCCTCGGTCAACGGCACACTCGACATCCATGTCGTTGCCAATCTGACCAATCAATACATCACTCCGCTGGGCCCGATCACGCCAAGCGCGATTACACTCCATGGAAAAGATCATGGCCAAAACCCGTTTGCCCATAAGCAAATCAACTTTGATCTCAGCAGTGAGGACAAATCGCTTGTCATCGAGTTTGAGGAGCGCTACAACTTCTCGCTCATCGAGATTGAATGGGAGGCTGCGTGTCCGTCAGATTTCACTGTGCACACTGTCAAGCAATATGGCGGCATAGACACTCCGACAGTAGATGAGAACGGCAACCCGGTGCTTGCCGATCCGGTGCTTATCCACGAGGTGTCAGGGCGTGCAGCCGGTGCAGCCGGCCAGTCGCGCATCGACCGCATCTACTTCCAACAGCCTACCAAAAACGAGGCTCATCAGCCTCAGTTGCTCGCTGTCAACGAGACCCCGGTTGAGTCAAATGCGATGGTGGGCGTCAAGAAACTTGTGGTGACCCCGACCGCAGCCGCCGATCCCGTCTGGGGCGTGAAGCTCAACGGCATCAATGCCTATGGCAGCACAACCGCTACAGGTGACACCACCGGCGTGGAGAGCGTCTCGGTCGCTCAGCCCGAGCAAGGTTCGGTCGACGTGTACACACTCACCGGCTCGCTCCTCCGCAGAGGTGTTGAGCGCCACTCGGCCCTCGACGGCCTCAGCAACGGCATCTATGTCGTAGGCGGCCAAAAAATGATTAAAAGATAAATAAAGATAGTAGTTGATTAGTAATTAGTTAAGCAAAATGACGATGCGGCCGCCTGACACTGTTGATAGTGTTGGCGGTCGCCCTTTTTCACACAAGATGATTATGAGAAACAAACTGATAATGGTGCTCCTCGCGGTCGCACCGACAATAATGGCGCAAGAGGCCGTCACCGTCGGACGCGCTTCCTATGCCGCCTATCCGCCGACCTACAAGGGGGCGACCGACGAGCATGGTGGCTTCAATGCCACGCGCGTGATGACGCGCAAGCTCTACGCCGACGAGACATTGCCCGACGGGACGGCTCGCCCCATTCCTACCAACGATTGGTGGACCGATGTGATGGTCAGCCGCTATTCGGGAGCGCTGTGGAGCTATCCGGCCATGCTCCGCACCTCGGCCGAGGGGGTGACCGTGTGCTATCCCACGCATTGGAATGACAATGGCACCGAGGTGAAGTCAGACACATGGCTGCGGGTGCAGGGCCGCGACTTTGAGGCCGCCGAGACACGTGCAGCCGACTGGCACGACTGGGATGTGAAGATTACGCTCCCTGACACATCGGGCAAAGGCTCGGTCAACGCGACGCTCGCCCATGGCATCCCTTTCACATGGTTTGAATTTGACCGTGTCACCCCCGAAATCATTTTCTCTGACACCCCGACGCTGTTGGCAAGAACCGACGCGGGGATGTCGCTGCGCGTAGGGAACGACCTCTATGCCCTATATTTTGACGCCGGTGCTGAGGTTGGCGATGCCGACGGCGGCATGCGTCTCGAGGGGACGCGATGGCTCTCTGTGGCGCTGTTGACGGCCGAAGATGATTTTGAGAAATTTGCACCCTACGCACCCTCGGTGGTGCGCGACACACGTGTCAGCTGGCACTATGACGAGACACGGTCACTCCTGTCGACAGAGTGGCATGTCGAGGCGGAGAACTTGCGCACTCAGGGTGCGGAAGCGCCGGTGATGCAAGGTTTTTTGCCGCATTCCTACAAATATGCCGTGCAGAGCGACCTGACCTACAACGGTACGAGCTACCTGACACCGCGCGGTGAGCTGCGCATGGCTGTGGCCGACAACGGACAGTTTGCATATTCCTACCGGTTTGCCGGCATGTTGCCCTACTATGCAGCCCCGCAAGCCGGCACCTCAATAGGCTATAGACCAGAGGTGATGCGTCAGCTGATCGAGCGCTATGCCGACGGAGGCTCGTTTGGCGATGACACCTATTGGGGAGGCAAAGGCCTCACTCAGATGGCGCTCAACATGACATTCGCCAAGGAGACGGGCGACACAGAGCTGTATGAGCGGTCAAAGGCGCGTCTGCGTCAGGTGTTGGTCGACTGGCTCACATATACCCCCGGCGAGGAGACAAAATTTTTTGCTTACTACCCGCGCTGGGGCGGCATGTTGGGCTATGACGTGAGCTATGACTCGGATGCCTTCAACGACCACCACTTTCACTACGGATACTTTATCTATGCGGCCGCGTTGCTTTGCCTCGAGGATGAGTCATTCAAAGAGGGGTATGGCGAGCTGTTGCGTATGATTGTGAAGGACTATGCCAACTATGACCGCACTGACACGCGCTTCCCCTTCCTGCGCACCATCGACCCGTGGGCCGGTCACTCCTACGCCGGCGGCATGGGCGACAATGCCAACGACAACGGCAACGGCCAGGAGTCGTCGTCAGAGGCGATGCAGGGGTGGGGCGGCGTCTACATGCTCGGCGTTGCCCTGGGAGATAGCGAGATGCGCGATGCAGGCCTGTTCGGGTGGCTCACCGAGAGTCGCGGCACTGCCGAATATTGGTTTGACCGCGACCACATTCACCCCGGCCGTCAGCACAACTATGACTACACGCGCTATGCGTCGCCCTACAACACCAACCTCACCTCCAAGGGAATCGGCTGGTGGACATGGTTCTCGGGCGACCCGCTGTGGATGCACTCGATACAATGGATGCCCGTGTCGCCGTGCCTCAACTATCTGTCAGAAGACTTGGATTTTGTCAAGTGGGACTATGAGACGATGCGCGACAATTCGGCCTACGGGTGGTTTCAAGGTTCGGGTAGCGACGGGCCTCTCGCCGACCAGTCGGTGGGCAACGTGGTGTTGTGCTACATGGAACGGTATGACCCCGAGGGAGCGGCAGCGGTGTTTGACCGGGCGCTGGAGCAAAATCTCGGCATAGCCCGCAATGTAGACACCGGTCACATATCCTACTACGTCATACACAGTCACCTGACACACGGCGACCTTGACTTTGACGTCACCGCCGACACACCGACCGCCAACGCTTACCGACGCGCCGACGGCACGATGACCTATATGGTCTACAACCCCGATGAGGCGACACGAACGGTGCGTTTTGCGCGCGACGGCGTGACCGAGCGCGAGGTGCGTGCTCCGGGCAAGCGACTGAGCGTGTTCACCGATGAGGCTCGTGCCGCCGCTCTCACTGTCAGCGGCCGCTACGGAGTCATCGTGCCTCCGGGCGGGTCGATGCCGCTTGTAGTCACCCTTCTCGACCAATATGGCGCTGAGCTCGACTGTGCGTCTGTCACGCTTGCCGTCACCGGCGAGGCGACCCTGACTGACGGTGTCCTCACTGTCAAAAGCACCGCCCGCAAAGGGTCGCAAGTGACGGTGACCGCCACTGACGGCAATCTGACGGGCAAGCAGGTGTTCACGGTCAACGATTTGCCCCGCACCGTCAGCGCCGCCATCACCGGCATACCTGATTTTGTCGAGACAGGTGCGACGTTGACTCTCGGACTCGAACTCACCGACCAATATGGCACCGTGGAGTCCCCTGCAAAGACAGCGTGGAGTGTCACTGATGCTGACAATGCTGTTGTCGAGGCCGAGGGCGGCGTGGTGACGTTTACACACGCAGGTCTGTATGATGTCCGTGCAGTCGGCGGAGATGCCGAGGCCGAGGCGGTGGTGAAAGTGCTGCCGTTGCTTCCCAACATCGCGCTAAAGGGTACGGCGACAGCCGGCAGCTGCGAAAACGACGGCCTCAAGGCTCAGTTTGCCATCGACGGCAACAGCGGCACGCGCTGGGGCTCGAAGCACAATGATGATGACTGGCTGATGATCGACCTGGGTGCCGACTATCGCATCTCGGCGGTGGATATCGTCTGGGAGGCTGCGTATGCTGCCGACTATGACATTGAGGTCGCACGGGCCGATGCACCGACTGACTTTAGCGTCGTCGACAGCACGCGAGGCAATCACGGAGCGGGAAGTGTCACTCACGACGTCGATGTCGTGGCACGCTATGTGCGCGTGCATTGCATGCGTCGCGGCACTGTTTACGGCTATTCGATCATCGAGATGGCGGTGCGTGGAGTGCCGGCCGATGTCACCGACAGCTCGCTCGTGGGACTTGAAATCGTCGGGCCTGCTCACATGGCCGAGGGGGAGAGCGCACAGCTCGCGGCAGCCGGCTATAATTTTGCCGGCAAGCGTGTGACCGTGTTTGGTACGCAATGGTCGGTTGACCGCGCCGGTGAGATGCGAGGGAGCACCTTCGTGCCGACAACCTACGGCCGCCACACCGTCACGGCTGCTACCTACGGCATGACGGCAACGCATCATATATTGGTCGACGAGAGCATCAAGCTCAAATCGCTCGAGGTCGCGCCGGCACATCTGTCACTCCTGACCGGCGAAACGGCAAAGATAGCGGTGACGGGCAAAAATCAGTTTGGCGGCATGTTTGAGGTCAACCCGGAGGCATTGTCAGTCAGCGTCGCTGACGCCGACGGCAATGATGCGGGGGATGCCTTGTCGTTTGACGGACGCACGGGCATCGTGACTGCAAACAAGCGTGGCGACTACATCATGTCATTTGACGGCACAGCGGGCGTCGTTGTCAGCGTGCGCGATGTCAGCGAGGCCAATTTGGCTGCCGGCAAGCGTGCGCGCGCATCCTCGGTTGTGGGTGCCAATACGGCCGACAAGGCTGTCGACAACGACCGCACCACGCGCTGGGAGAGCCGGTTTGACGACGACGAGTGGATAGCGGTTGACCTCGGTGATACCTTCATGCTCAACCGCGTAGTGATCGATTGGGAGGGCGCTTATGCCCGGCGGTACGACATCATGACATCGCTCGACGGTGAGACGTGGTTGCCCGCTGCCTCGGTCGCCGACGGTCACGGCGGGGTCGAGACGCTCTCTTTGCCCGATGTCGTTGCACGCCACGTGCGTGTCAACTGCCTCACACGCGCAACCGGATACGGCAACTCGATATACGAGCTGCAAGTGTATGGCTCACACCGTGTTGACGGTGTTGACGATGTGTCAGACAGCGATGCCGAGGGTGACCTCTACGACCTCGACGGCCGATTGCTGATGCGCGGTGTCACCATTGAGCAGGCGCGTCGTCACCTCCCCGAGGGCATCTACATCCACGCCAACCGCATCATCCGCCTCTGATCTGCTGCCCTTTGGAGCGCCTATATAGCAATGCAATTTGCCCCGTCATCAACCCGTGAGTCATGATGAATCGAGCTTAAAAAATGGCTATCGATCAATCTTGGAGGCCAATTGCATTGTTATGTCAGTAGAAGTTTATAAATTTGTACATGATTTGAAGAGCCTGTCCCATATAATATGTTAACGCTGAGGCGGTCAGTCATTGAGCAGATTTGTTCGGGTGATGAGGGAGTGTACTTGACGTACACGACCGAA
>CAZKYR010000011.1:0-16044 GCA_964557035.1 uncultured Bacteroides sp.
GGTGGAAGTACCTATAGTAGATTTGGCAACCATAACAGTGGCTCCGATAAGAGGGGTTGAGGGTCACAAAGGTCTTACCCGAACCGGGGTTGGCCGAGGTGACCATGATGACATATCCACCCTCCTTATCCTCGCGGTTTGAGTCGGACATGAACTCGAGATTGGTGCGGATGACGCGGAACGCCTCGTTGATGATGTTGTGCGACCCTTTCTTGACCAGGATTTCGCGCTTCTCGACCTGTTTGCCACCGGGCAACAGACGGCGCAGACGCGATTTTTTCTTGTAACCTAAGGGCACCTCGCCGATGAACGGCAGTGAAAGATGCTCGATGTCGCGGCGGCCGCGCACGCGGGTGTTCATGTTCTCGCTCAAGAAGATAAACGCCAGCGGCAGGGCGATGCCGATCACAAAGGCGATCAGCAAAATCTTACGTCGGTCGGGCGAGATGGGCACAGCCGTGCCGTCGGCCGGGGTGATGATGCGTGTGTTGTAGGCTGTGAAGGCCTGTGACAGCTCATTCTCCTCACGTTTCTGCAACAGGTAGAGATAGAGCGACTCCTTGACTTTTTGCTGGCGCTCGACGCTCAACAGATATTTGGCCTGCGACGGATTGGCGGCCAGACGTGAGGCCGATGCCGACTGCACGGCCTGAGCCGAGCGTATCGACGCATTGAGTTGCACGATGTAGTTGTCGATTGCCGAGAGAATCGAGCTGCGCAGCCCGCTGAGCTCCTCGTCGAGGCTCACCACGATGGGGTTGTTCTCTGACGAGTTGGCCAACAGCTGATTGCGGCGCAAGAGTGTCTCGTTGTATTTTGCTATCTGACCCTCGATGCTGAGGTTCTTGATGCCGGTGTTGGCCGGCAGCATGTTTGACTTGTTGGCCGTGTTGGCGAGGTAGTCGCGGACATACTTCACCATCGCCAGACTGTTGTTGAGCTCCTGCACCTCGTCTGATGCCTGTGTCGTGCGCATGAAGTAGGTTTGCGCCACCGACTCTACGTCGGGCAACAGGTGCTCAGAGCGATAGTCCGAGATGTCTGAGTCGACATTGCCAAGCTCTGCCTCGATCACCTGCAGACGGTCGTTGATAAAGTTTGAGGTCGAGACGGCGATTTGGTTCTTGTCACGGATCCAGTTGTCGTTATAAGCCTCGATGACGGCGGTCAGCACATCCTCTGCGCGCTCGGGCGACTGGTCAGAGAATGTCAGATTGATGATGGTCGAGTAGTTTTCGAGGATAGATGTCTTGAGACGGTCGGCATAATTGCGTGTGGCGGCTACTTTGCTGATACGCGAGACATCGATGGTGCCCGGGTGTACCTTTCCTTTTTTGTAGGCGGCATTGGGGCGTGTCGAGATGCGGCCCACGGGGGTGTCGATGGTGTCGAGCTGCGCAGTGAACTCGACCACCGTCGGGTCGACGATACGCTTGCCGTCAGCATCCTCCTCGGCGAGGAGAAAGTTGGAGAGCGTGCCCGAGCCATCCTCATTGACGGTCATGGTCATTGATGTCGTGTCATCATCGAGCAGGTCGAGAAAGCGCAGCTGCACCGGCAGCGTCGTGCCATAGATGACGCGGGGGTGGAACGTACCCGGGGTGCTGTAGTTTACATCGAGATTGAGGCGGTCGACAACCTCAAACATCAACGCGGGCGATTTGAGGGCGATCATCTCGTTCTCGACATTGGTGTTTGACTGCAACACGGCCATGCCGGCAAACGATGAGCCGATGTCTCCGCCGGCCGTGCCGCTCATGCGGTCATCTTTTATCAAAATCTTTGCATCGCTCTGATAGACCGTGGGAGTCTTGAGCGTGTAATAGAAGGCCACGCTCATGCATATGATCAGCGAGATGACAAAAAGATACCATTTAGATATGCTGAGGCCCAGTATATCTTTGATGCTGAGTGATGATTCTTCTGCTTTTTTTTGCTGCGAATCCATGACAGTTTGATGATGAATATTATCCCCGCTTCGGGGTGTCGATGTTTATATTTTTTTGACTAAAAGTTATTTCACGACAAGGACGGCGATTGTGACAGCAAACGACGCGAGCGAAATCCAGAACGACGGCGTGAGCGGCGAGTTGCCGTTGGGGGTGGTGTTGCGCTTCATCTTGTCGTTAGGCTCGATATACACCCAGTCATCCTGCTGCATGTAGTAGACAGGCGATGAGTAGACGTTTTTGGCATCTGTCAGGTCGACGCGATAGGCTTTGCGCTTGCCATTCTCGAGGCGCACCACCAGCACGTTGGTGCGTTGGCCGTCGAGCTCGAGGTCGCCGGCAGCCGCGATGGCGTCGATGAGCGTGAACTCTGTGCGGTCAAAGTTGACCAGGCCGGGGCGTTTGACGGCGCCGAGAACGGTCACCGTGTTGGTGAGGAACTCGACGTACACGGTCGGGTCTTTGATCAGGTCGCGGTCTTTGATCAGGTCGCGGACGGTGTGCGAGATCTGCTCGCGGGTGAGGCCGTTGACATAGATCTCACCCAAAATCGGCAGCTCGACATAGCCCGATGCCGACACAAAATATGACGGCAACTGCTCGTTTGACGACGAGCTGCTGACAGCCCCGATTGCATTGTTGTTGGCTCCCTGACCCAGTCGGCGCTGAGGAATGGGCGCGTTGAACAGGTCGGCAAGCTGCTGGTCTTTTGACGTCACCATCACCGAGATGCGGTCACCCGGACGCGCCACAATCTGCACAGGACGATTGAGGTTGTCAACAGTGCCGTTCTGGAGATCTTGAAAATAAGTCACATCCTTGGGCGTACGACATCCTGTCAGGAAAAGCGTAGCCACTGCGGCTATCGTACATAAAAACTTTGTGAGTCTCATATCTTTGTTGCGTTTTTGCGTGATGAATATATTACAAGAAATGTTATCAATCGTAAAGCTCTTTGGCAATGAGATGCTCGTGTTGACGGCGCCTGATCATGCGGGTCAGCAGATAGTTGAAAACCACCCAGACCGCCAGATCTATCAGCACGATCCAGGTGAGATTGAGCCCCGAGTCATCGGCCATCACATCGAGGCCGATAAACATCAGCGACACCAGCAGTATGAATATCATCGCCATGCGCGGGCGCATTCCCAACGCCAGCAGCTTGTGATGTATGTGCACCCGGTCGGGCAGGAAGGGGCTGCGGCCTCTGATGATGCGGTGAAAGAAGACCCGCACCACATCGAGACACGGCACCAGCAGCGGCGCATAGGCCCACACGGCGGCGTCTGACATGCGCGGCCCGGGACGGTCGCCGAGCATATACATCTCGATCGACAGGAAGCTGAGCACGATGCCTATCGTCAGCGACCCGGTGTCGCCCATGAATATCTTCTTGCGCGCGGCCGTGTTGCCGAACACGTTATAATAGAAAAACTGCACCAAGGTGCCCAGCGTAGCCACTGACAACAAAGCGCAGACATATTCGCCGGCCATCAAGAACTTGATGCCGTAACAGCCGGCCGCGATGGCTGACAGTCCCGACGCGAGACCGTCGATGCCGTCAATTAGGTTGATGGCGTTGACAATAAACACTATCACCACCACCATGAGCGGAGCGCTGAGAAAAAGCGGAATCTCATGGATGCCGAACAGACCGTGCAGGTCGTCGATTATCAGGCCCGAGATTACCAACAGCACGGCCGCGATGATCTGCACCACAAATTTGGCGCGATATTTGACACCGATCAGGTCATCGGCAACACCGATCAGATAGAGCATCATCAGCGCGCAGATGCCGAAACAGATCGTGATTGACTGAGCCCCGACGGTGATGTCAAAGCCGCCGGTGTAGAGCTGACGCTTGCAAAGCATGTTGACACCGGCCACCAACGCCATTGACAAGATGATGGAGGGCATGAACGCTATCCCTCCCAACCGGGGGACAGCACCCTGATGTATCTTGCGTTCATCGGGCGTATCAAACAAATTTTTGCGAAAAGAAATAAGCAGGATTTTCGGTATCAACACACCCGTCAGGATGAGTGACACCAAAAAGACAGAGCAAAAATTAATTATAATATACGAGTTATCCAACGTGAATAGATGCCGAGGTGAACTGATTGGTTTACATCATCAACGACAGACACAAAAATATCCAAACGGCGCTTTTTATGACGCGAAAACAAGCCAAAGTCGATAATCGTCTTCGGCCGGTAATCAAAATGTCACAAACAGTCATTTTTTAATACCATTTTGACATTCCATGTCTATCATTTGACAGTGCAAAGTTACTACATTATTGCGACTTTCACAACATTTAGTGCGTGTTTCCCAAAAAAGTTAGGGTGCATGTCACAACGCGTCACAATAGAATGCGCAAGCCCGGCTGCGCATCTGACAGCACAAAAAATGGCCGGCCCGTCCGGGTCGACCATTTTTTATCGGGGGGCGATTGCCCTGCAATCGCGTGCAGTTTATTTTACAAGCACTTTGGCGCCGTTGACGACATATACACCGGGTGTGAGCGTACCCAGCGATGCACGGTCGGCATCTTTGAGCACCTGCACACCGCCGAGCGTGTAGACAGTGACTGTCTCTGACTCTGTGCCGGCAACAATGCTCTCAACGCCCGAGGCGAACGGCAGTGTGTAGTGGAACTCAAAGTACGAGTCCTCGTTGGCGCTCTCCTCGTCAATTGCAATCACGTGGCCATCCTCGTCAAACGCATAGACATAGAGGGTGACAGCTTTTGTCATCTCACGCATCTGTGCCTCGGTGAACAACAGTGTGATCGTGCGGCTGAATGAGCGACCTGAGTCCTCGTTCTTTTGAATCTCGCCGGTGAGAGTGACGGTTGCGTCATATTTGGTGCCGTTAGCATCAAGGATATACGCTTTGCTGATGGCAGCAAAACCGCTGAATGTCAGGTCAAACTTGCCGTCGCTGACGGTGGGAATCTCGGCCATGTCGGCAGGGGTGACCTCATCGAGCGTGATTGACGATGCCACAAACGCGCTGCGGCTGCCGTTAAACTCATAGTAGTCCGAGCCGAGCTTCTCCTCGCCGTTCTCAAAGTCTTCAAAGGTCGACCATGCGTTGAACACCACGCGATAGGTGTGACCTAAATAGAAGTAGAGGTTGTAGGGAAGCTTGCCGACAAACGCATCGCCGTTGTACTGCACACGGAGGTTGTAGAGCGACGGCTCGTCAGGATTGGCAACGTCGATGATCGAAACCGTAGCAAAGCCGATTACATCAGGCTTGTTGACCGAGATCGACACCTCCGAGCCCTCGGCGAGGAAGCCGATCGACTCACCGCGCGCAGGCACGCAGCTGTTGGGACGCAAAGAGAATGCCACATTGTAGCGTGCACGCAGGTCGTTGCTGTGATCGATACCGTCGGGTGTGGTGGGATTGATGAAGCTCAGGGTGATATCTTTTTGAGCACGCACCTCCTCGGGCACATCAATCATGATGACTTTGCCGTCGGGGTCATCCTCAAACTGCATGTCAGCGGTCGCGATGTCATGTTTGCCGTTGTTCCACTCAAATCTGAGGCCGTCGTGCTTCAGGTCGTCATAGTTGAGCACAAACACCTCGATTTTCTTGGTGTTGGCGATTGATGAGCCTGACGCGGGTGTGAACTGTGCCGACACGTTGCTCAACACCTCATACAGAGGCCATGAGAACGAGATGCTGCCCAGGGTGCCCACACCCGTAGTGTAGACATACTGACCGTCGGCATCGCGCATGTTTGACACCTTGACCGATGTCTGATAGATGGAACCGGTGGCCGACATGTCGGCTGCGCGACGCAGTTTGCCGCTAAAATCGGCTGTCATCACTGTCGCGTCATCGTTAAATGTGTAAGGTATCTCTTCGATATAGTATTCACCCTCGCCGGCATCAAGGTCGCCGTAGACAAACTCTACGCAGGGTGATTGCGGGTCAACCGGCTTGTCAAATGTCAACACCAGTTTGCCGTTGGGGTCGTCGGGCATGTAGTATGAGCGGAAGTCATCTTGCGTGCCTTTGCTCCATGATTTAACCTCGGCAGGGATAGACGCGAGGATGTAGGTGAGCGTGAGGCTGCCGTCGTCGCCATACTTGTCTGTTTTGTCGTTAGCCGAGCAGATGCCGTCGAGAATAATGGTGAACTGATCGCCTGGCTCGATTGTGCCGGCTGCCACCATGCGGGTGATCTGCGAGTACATGTCGATGTTGACATAGTTGTCGCGGACGCCAACCTCGGTCAGAGGATAAAGGCCTTTGTCCTTGACAAATATGTTTTTGTTACCGTTCACGGCAATGTTGCGGTTGAACTGTATCTGTATGTCGCCGCCTGACGAGTAAGAGTAAAGCTCGGTTGTGGCGGGGTCGGGATAAACGGCCTCCACCTTGAGGGGAGCGTTCATCTCGAGCATGACCTCACAGTCGTTCATTATAAACCCGTCGTAGAAATAGACGGTCTCACCCTGCTCAACCTCAAATGTCATCAGATAAGACGAGCTGCCGTAGCTTTGCTCAAAGTCGATGCCCATGGTGTGCTCTGCGTCACGGTAGGGGCGAAAACACTGCGCGTTATTAAAGACGTAGAGTGTCATCAGACCGTCGCTCTCGGGCGTGTACCGGCCTTGAGCCGATTTGTACATTTGGAGCTGATAGCGCTTCCCGAGCTCCATCTCACCCAGGTCGACCTGCGCTGACGCGCTCATCGAGGTGAGCAGAGCGACCAAGAGGGTCAGCACACTCAGCGGCAGTTTAAAAAGTTTTTTCATTACTTTATGGATTTAGGTTTATGTTTTATAATGATTTTATGTACAGATGTCAGATCTGCGAAATCTACTTTCGTCAGGTCTGACATCTGTCGATGGGATCAGGCGTTCATCAGCGGATGACGAGTTTGGCGGTAGCGACGCCCTCGGCATCGGCTGCGCGGACGATTGCGACGCCGGTGTATCCGTTCATGTCAATCTCCACTGAGTCGTGGCCTTGAGCGGCTGCCAACCGGCGGCCGGTGAGATCATACACCTCAGCGGCGACAGCGCCGTTGCCGTTGACTGTTACCACACCGCCGTTTGCAACGATGGTGATGTTGCCCTCGTTGGCGATGACGTTTTCAACCGAGAGTGATGTATTGACAGGCACCTTGACAGCATTGGCGATGCGGCCGGTGACGTTGTCATAGAGCATGACGACAACATCGAGTTTGTCGCGGTTCTTGATCTTGGTTGAGGGCGCTGCGATGCGGAGCGTAGTTGACACGGGGGTGTCTGCCACAAACTCGCGGGGCAATACGCCGGGGTCGCCGATGCAGTTAGTGTGCGAAGCGTTGCGGCACAGGTGGTCATACTCGATAGCTACCACATTCTGTGCGAGCGGACCGCCGCTCGACCAGTCGCCGAGAATCGGAATTGAGGTATTACAGAAGTAGTTTTCCTGGAAGCAGAGCACGTCGTTCTCGAGCAGCACGGCAAACAGGTTGACCGACTGATCGGTTGCGTCAACGGCATAGCGGATGGCTGCATTGACGGTCACGCGGCCAGCATCGGGGGGAAGCGAAGCATATGTGTAGTTTGTATCACCCTCCTCGACATCTTTCTCGGTGATGAAGTCGACGATAGCGCGATCGTTGATCTCGGCTACCACAAAGTCATACCACAGACCATTCTCGATCGAGCCGGTGGCGTTGGTGTAGACACCATCCTCCTCTGACATGGGGAAACCATAGTAGTGACGGTTGACTACGCCGCCGGGGGCGCCGCCGTTGATCTGGATCTTCTCGGCATAATCGGCGTTGAGCGGTGACTCGGGGTCGTTGTCGTAAGAGCGGATGACAACCGGGATGAAGAGGTCGCCAAAGTCTTTCTGGATAAGTTCGACACCACGGATGCCAAGCGGGCAGTTGCCACATGACTGACCGGTGTATTCCTCGAGCACGGCACGTTTGACTGTCTCGAACGCGAGGTCAGACAGCTCGGCTGACACGACTGTGCTCTCTGCATTCTCGGCACCCTTGTCGGTCATGGCGATGTCGATTGTGAACTTGTTGATTTTGCCGATTGAAAGGGGCAGCGGCTTGTCAAACGAGAACTCAAAGGGTTTCTCGGCTGTCACATTGAGGCCGGTTGCGTCGATGGTGTCAATCGTTTTGCCGTCACCGTCCTTGAGTGTCATCTTGATGGCGTTGTAGTTGGCCTCTTCAGAGAACACATCCACCGTACCGGCGATGATCTCGCTCTCAGAGCGGACAACCACAAGAGGCGATGTGATATTCAACTGATAGCGCATGTCGTTTATGACGACGATGTTGTCAATGAAAACGATTGACTGATTCTCGTTTTCATTCACAAAGGCGATGTAGACATACTTGCCCTCAAATTTTGACAGGGGCACCTCAAAATGGGTCCAGTCCCCGTCGAGCGACTCCTCTGATTCGCCCGGCTCGAGCACCTCGTTGAACACGAGTGTGCCATCGGCACGGAATTTATTGATTATCTCGTCATTGAGTGCGCCATAAACGACATCTGACGGGATGACATACACGCTCAGACGGTCCTCGGCGCGACGGCGGTAGTTTTGCGCGTCAAACTCAAGACGGACATTGGCGCTGGGCACAAAGAGCTGGGGGGTGACCATCCAGTCGTCCGACTTGCCCGAGGGGTTGTAGGTTGAGTGCGACATGGCTGCGTAGTCATAGCTCTCATCATCGCGGGCAATCCACCAGGGTGTGGTGTCGGCGGTGAAGCCAAAGCCGGCCATGCGGCTCGTGGGTGTGTTGTGGTCACCCTCATAGAAGAGCATGTCGTTGGGGAGGCCCGAGTCAAAGTCGGTGGTGTAGATGATGCGGTCATCGCTCGACGACTGCCACATGCCGGTGTAGTGGAGCACGATCTCCTCGTTGGCGGTCGCTGCGGCGCCGCTGAGGTCGGTCACCGAACCGGCCGGGATGACGAGTTTGTAGCTGATGCCGCGGCGCAGGGGCACTGTGGCGGTCGAGAAGACTGTCAGCACGTTTTGTGTCGTACGGAGGCCCAACTCGGCCGAGAGGGTCTGGTCAGCGTCATCGATATAGAGATAGGCCTTTGCATCCTCGGCAAGAGAGATGTAAGCCGGGAAGCCGAGCTCGATGTTGAATGTAGCGTAGTCAATCTGGGTGATGCCTGAGCCATCCGCGGGCGACACTATTGTCGGTGCCAAGGGCTCAGAGGCGATGCCGACATACTGTGCACGCACCTCGCGGTTCTTGACAGCGGTGTCTTCGGCCATAGAGAACATGCCGGCCGGTATCACCACGGTGTAAACCTCCGAGGGGTTGAGCGTCAAGCGGCGGAAACTGATTGATGCACGGTTGGCATTGATTGCCAGGCCCATCGCATTGCGCACCACGTTGCCCTCGCCGTCGAGAAGCTCGATCTCTGATGTCTCGCCGAGCTGACGGATGGCGCGGTCAAAAACGACGTCAAATGTATAGGCCGACGCCATGGCCGAGCCGGGGAGGGGCATGATGTAATAGTTGCCCATCAGGTCGACCTTCTCGCAGAGCTCATCCCAGTCTTTGTCAACTGTCAGTGCGTAAGACGAACCGAGGTTGGGGTCGATGAACGAGATGAACGTGCGGCCGTCGCCCGACACGCCTTGGGGGGTGCCGGTGAGACCCTGGTCGATGACCGTGAGATCCATGTCATAGTTGGCCTTCATGATCTGGTCAATGCCATACCAATATTTGCCCGAGCGCACGTAGGCGTTGCGGAGCGGTGTGCCCGACACGCCGTTGCCGCCGGCAAAGATGTTGCCCTTGTTTGAGATGGCCATGATGAGATAGCCGCTGTCGGTTGCCTTGTCAAAAATCTCAAATGTCTTGGTCTCGACATCATAGAGATAAGGAGCGGTGTATTCGTTGGCCATGAACGAGCCGGGAATTTCTTTGACGATATAGGCGTCGCCGGTCGCTTTCTTGCCGTCGGGGCTAAAGTAAATCGAATCGAGGAACTTGAGGTTCTCGTTTGTGGGGATGAAGCCCTCGGGAGTCTCCTCAAAGCCTAACGGGTCGTAGGTCTTTGTCTGACGGTCATAGATATAATAGAGCGTCTCACCCATGTATGAGAACGACACGCAGCCGGCAATATAACGGCCATCGTTGGTGATGGCGTTGAGGCGGTGCTGGTGTTTGTCCTCCATCGCCATGTCATACTCGGGCAGGCCCTCGAGCTCAATGAAGGTGTTGGTGGTCAGATCCCACATGGCGGGATACTCTTTATAAAGATCTTCCTTGTCAAACAGACGGCCTACGGCATACTTGCCGTCGGGGGTCAACTGATAGACCTGACCGCCGCCATATTTGTTCTTGTCATAAGCCAGAATGGTCCACTCGCCTTTTGCGCGTGTCCACATGGCTGCCATGCCGTCATACGAGCCGACGACGATGTTGCCGTCGTCAGACACATCCTGAGGCGCGCCGTAGCCGCCGGTGGCGTTGGTCATCGTCAGGGTCACAAACGAGTTGTCCGAGAGGTCGACGACCTTGCCGCCCTCGCGGTCGGGACAATCTGAGGTGACGGCCCATTTGCCGTTGTCCGAGAGTCCCCAGTAGATTGAAGCCGTGTCAAAGTTGCCGACAGTCAGTTTGACATCGGCCGACACAGCCAGAGGCACGCTGATAGCTGCCGCCATCAACATGACTGTACTGATTATTCGCTTCTTCATTAAAGTATTGGGTTTGATTGGTTATTAAATTTTGGTTGTAGGAGTAGTGCTTTGATCTTCTGTCAGGTTTCAAATGGCACTGTCGGTTTATTTCATGGTATTGCATGGAAACGAGGGACATTTCCACACCGCAAAGATACAAATTTTTTTATGTTTGAATAAACCTGTTAATATTTTTTTTGTCCAATTAATGTTTTTTTAAGGAATTTAGTCTTAAATTTGCAACGTCAAAGGAGCGCAGCCCGCGCTATCGCTCTGTCACTAACTCTTAACAACGAATTAAATCTAACACACATTATGAAAATATTCCGTTCCCTGGCCATCGCGGCCATGCTCTTCACCGGCCTCTGCGCCGCAGCTCAGCTCCCCTCAGTACAGCTCAAGACCATCGACGGGCAGAGCGTTGACACCGCCACGCTCTCAAACGATGGCAAACCGTTTGTAATCGACTTCTTCGCCACATGGTGCAAGCCCTGCAACCGCGAGCTCAAAGCCATCAACGAGGTGTATGCCGACTGGCAGGAGGAGACCGGCGTCAAAGTCATCTGCGTGTCTATCGACGAGGGTCAGGACGCAAACAAGGTCAAACCGCTCGTCAACTCTGAGGGGTGGGAGTATGAGACCGTGTTGCTCGACCCCAACAGCGACTTCCTCCGCGCCATGGGCGGCCAGAACATCCCCTACATTGTCATCGTCGACGGTGACGGCAAGATCGCTGACACCCGCAACGGATACATCGAGGGCTCTGAGGAGCACATCATCGAGAAAGTGCGCGAGCTTCTCAACAAATGATTTTGACAAATCGCTGAACAGATACACCTGACACAACGGTCGCGGGCACTCCGCGACCTTGTGTCGGTTTAAAGACGTTGAACTAAAGACTATAACCAAAAACCATCATTAACCTTAAATGAAACTTCTACCAATCTTGTCAACCGCATGCTGTGTAGCGCTGGCGACACCGACGCTGGCGGCTATCGACCTGGGCAAAGGGGTCGCCATTCACGGCAGCGTACAAAGCGACATCCTCTTCCCCGAGAATGACCCCAAGATCGGCACCGAGCCTACAAGCGACGACGTGCTCACCAACACATACGGCGACATCAGCATCATCTCAAAATATGTCGATGGAGGCCTCAGATTTGAGTATCTCGAACACCCGATGCCCGGTTTCAATCAGCCCGGTTTTAAAGGCTGGGGCATCTCGCACATCTACGCCAAAGGCAAATACAAGGGCATCGAGCTGACCGTCGGCGACTTCTACGACCAGTTTGGCAGCGGTTTCATCCTCCGCACATACGAGAAGCGTGCGCTCGGCATCGACTCGAGCATCCGTGGCGGACGCATCAAATACAACGGCGTCCGTGGCCTGCGTCTGACCCTGCTCGGCGGCGTTCAGCGCCACTACTGGTATTGGAGCACCCGCACGGGCGTCTGGGGCGCCGACGCAGAGGTGAGCCTCGACCAGTTCATCCCCTCGCTGGCCGACAACGACATGTCGTGGATGGTAGGCGCATCATACGTCCTCAAGAGCGGCCAAGAGAACGAACGTGTCGTCAACGGCACCGACTACCGTCTCAACCTCCCTGACAAGGTGAGCGCCTTTGACGTGCGCTCGCAATATCGCGTGGGCGGATTCACCGTCTTGGGCGAGTTTGCCTGGAAGAGCCAGGACCCCTCGGTCTACAACCAGGACCCCTTCTACACCACAGGCGGTCAGGTCAACTACATCTACCACACCGGCACCGCCGCATTGCTCTCGCTGCAATACTCCAAGAGCGGCCTCTCGGTGATGGCTCAGGCCAAGCGCTCGGACAACATGGCGTTTGGCACCGAGCCGTGGTCGACCAACCAGCTCGCCGGCATGCTCAACAACATGCCCTCGTTCGCCTACCTCCACACCTACGCCCTCAACTCGCTCTATGCCTACAGCACCAACGCGGCCGGCGGCGAATGGGCATTCGAGGGGTCGTTGGCCTACACCTTCAAGCGCAAGACCGCGTTAGGCGGCAAATACGGCACCAAGGTGAAAGTCAACGCGTCGTACATCCGCGGCGTTGACAAACAGTTTGTCGAGCAGGCACAACTCCCCAACCTCGCCGGCACAGGCACCGTGAACACCTACTGGGGCACAAACGGTTACACGTCTAAATTCTTTAAATTCGGCGGCACATACTATCAGGACTACAACTTGCAGATCGAGAAGAAAGTCACCAAAGACTTCAACTTCAACTTCATGTACATGTATCAGCAGTATAATAAAACCGCCATCGAGGGTCACGGCGGCAACATCTACAGCCACATCTTCACCTTTGACGGCAAATACAAGATCTCAAAGAAGGTCAACGCCCGCATGGAGCTGCAATATCTCACCACCCGGCAAGACCAGAAAGACTGGGCATACGGCCTGATCGAGGTGACAGTCCTCCCCTACCTCATGTTCACAGCCTCGGACATGTGGAACTGCGGCGACACCAAGACCCACTACTACATGGGCTCGATCACAGGCACATACAAGGCCAACCGCCTCATGCTCAGCTATGGCCGCACACGTGCAGGATTTAACTGCGCCGGCGGTGTCTGCCGCTACGTGCCCGCCACACACGGTTTCCAAATCTCATACAACTATTCGTTCTAATCAACTCAGACACCAATGAAAATCAAATATATCTTCACAGCCCTGTCGCTCGCCCTCTGCATGGGCGCGATGACATCGTGTGACAACATCGACGAGGACGACCGCTATGTCATGCTCCCATCTGAGGAGCCCTCGACTCCTGAGGAACCTTCAACGCCCGAAGAACCTTCAACGCCCGAGGAACCTTCAACGCCCGAGGAACCTGTCATCCAGCCCGTCGACCGTGTCGTCTTCCTCGAGGAATTCACCGGTCAGTCGTGCAACAACTGTCCCGTCGCTCACCGCACAATCAGCACACTGCTCGACGCATACGGCGACCGCTTTGTCCCCGTCAGCATCCACACCACCTATGGCAACTTCGGTCTTCCCGAGCCATTGGGCCTGGCAAACTCAGAGGGTGACTACTATGCCAACAAATGGTCGCTCTCATCACTCCCGACAGGCGCAGTCGACATGACAGCTCTCAGCGACATGACCGACTGGGGCGGCCAGGTGGCAAAATTGTTGAAAACCAAATCGCCCGTCGATCTCCAACTCACTGCCACCATCGCGGGCGATGAGATCACCGTCACCGCCGACATGGCTGTCGCATCGGCCATTGAGGGCAACCTGATGCTGTGGCTCTGCGAGAGCGACATCGTCGCCATGCAGCTGCAGCCCAACGGTTCGCTCGACCCTGCATACGTCCACAACCACGTCTTCCGCGCAGCCATGAACGGCCTCGACGGCCAGGCTGTGAATTATGACGCCAATACCGAGAATCAGATGACTGTCACGTTCAGCATCGCAGGCAAAGACTACAACCACGACCACCTGACCGTTGCCGGATTCATCCGCCAGGGCTGGAACAGCGTCATCCAAGCCGGCGAGGCTCACGTCACCGCCCAATAAACTCACACGCTGCCCGCAACTCGTCGTTGCGGGCAGCACAAATCGTTAACAATCAATAAAAAATTATCTATATGAAAAAAATCTTTACTCTCGCACTCGGCCTCATCGCCGCAGCATCAGCATCAGCTGCTATCACCGTCACTGCCAACCACGACGAGAATGTTGTCGCAGGCAGCACAGTCACCGCTCACAAAACCTTGATGCAGGAAATCGGCGGCATCCAAATCTTTGAAATCAACCCCGAGCTGACCATGGTGTCAGATGTCAACGGCAACTTCACCGTCACTGTCACTCTTGTCGAGCTTGACGGCAAATCACCTCAATTCTGCTGGCCCGACGGCTGCCAGATGTTCTCAGCAGTAGGTGATGTGCGCACCGCAAGCGCAAATGTCGAGGCCGGTGTGGCTCAAAACCTGCAGGTTGACAACGTCATGATCTACGGCGCCGTTGCCGAGCAAAAAATCTACAACAAGCTCAACGTGTCGATCACAAGCTCAACCCTCGACGAGCCGTTTGACTTCACCGTCGTCCTCACCTCAGAGGAGGCAGGCGTGGAGAACATCGCCGTTGACAACAACAACGCTCCCAAAGCATACTTTGACCTGAGCGGCCGCGAGGTTGCCAACCCCGCCAACGGCCTCTACATCGTGCGTCAAGGCTCAAAAGTGACCAAAGAATACATCCGCTGATAACAGCGACCTCACAAGGCTATTACACGCGCCGTGATGCGAACGACACCCCGCGTCACGGCGCTTATTCATAAAATCAAACCTCTAATACCCAACAACATGGTTAAAATCGATATTGACGAAGTATATCGCGCCAAAGAAGTCCTCAAAGACGTGGCCACACACCCCGAGATGATTGGCCCGACAAAAATCGTGCCCGACGCACAGGTTTACCTCAAGCCCGAGTGCTTGCAAAACACCGGCTCGTTCAAGCTGCGCGGCGCCTACTACAAAATCTCACAGCTCACCGACGAGGAGAAGTCGCGCGGCGTCATCGCATGCTCGGCCGGCAATCACGCCCAAGGCGTTGCCCTCGGCGCAAAACACAACGGCATCAAGGCCGTCATCTGCCTCCCCGCCGGCGCCCCCATCTCAAAAGTCGAGGCTACACGCAGCTATGGCGCAGAGACAGTGCTCGTGCCCGGCGTGTATGACGACGCATACGCCAAAGCCATCGAGCTGCGCGACAAACACGGCTACACCTTCGTGCACCCGTTTGACGACCCGCTGGTGATAGCCGGACAGGGCACCATCGGTCTCGAAATCCTCGAAGAGATGCCCGACGTCGAGGCCGTTATCGTACCCGTGGGTGGCGGCGGACTCATTGCCGGCGTGGCATTCGCCATCAAGACTCTCCGCCCCGACATCAAAGTCTATGGCGTTCAGGCCGCCGGGGCACCCAGCATGGCCGAATCACTAAACAAACACGAACGCATTCGCCTCGATAACGTCTCGACCATAGCCGACGGTATAGCCGTCAAGCAGCCCGGCACCCTCACCTATGAAGCTTGCTGCCGCTATGTCGACGAGATTGTCACCGTTACCGAAGACGAGATAGCCGCTGCCATACTCGCCCTCATCGAGAAGCAGAAACTTGTTGCCGAAGGCGCCGGCGCCGTCTCGGTGGCAGCCGCCATGTTCCATAAGCTCCCCATCGCCGGCAAGAAAGTTGTCTGCATCGTCTCGGGCGGCAATATCGACGTGTCGATACTCAACCGTGTCATCACTCGCGGACTCACCAAGAGCGGACGCATCTGCAACCTGCATCTCGACCTCAACGACAAGCCCGGACAGCTCTCGGCCGTTTGTGACATCATCGGCAAGCATGGCGGCAATATCCTCAACATCACCC
>CAZKYR010000012.1:0-15921 GCA_964557035.1 uncultured Bacteroides sp.
GAGGACAACGGGGATTTTACCTTCGCTGCGGAGTGTTTTGGCAGCTTTTTTGCCGAGGTCAACACGTGCCTCTGCTGAGAGTTGATAAGTTTTCATTGTGTTTAATTGGTTGTGTTACTCAAAATTAAGTGCTCTTAATTTCCCATCACACTGTAGGGATGCTTAAAAAGCGACTGCAAAGTTACGCATTTTTAGCTTATCTCCAAACAATCACGCCTTTATTTTTTCAACAAAGCACAAATATAATCATTAGGCAAGTCATTATTCCGGTAACAGGATTTTCATATCAATATTCCGGTTTTGAGTATATCAACATATAGTGGATTGCTCTTATCTTCAGTCAACAAAACCGGCTCTATTAGATTACTTATCTTACGTTTTAACTTCCATAATAATGGAGTATCGACAAAATAATCTTCATTCAGATTCTCCACCACAACTGCAATATCAATGTCGCTATCGGCTGTGTAAGTGCCTTTGCTGAACGAGCCATACAGGTAAAGAGCCTTCAATGGCAATCGCTCAGCCACTGCAGTTTTGTATCGTTTTGCCAATCTTATAGCTTGCTCTTTATCCATAATCTCAATTCATCAGTTTGTTTAAGTAGCTCTTTACAACGGTCACAATTAAGGCTTTTCAACAATCTTTCCTTGTATGAGGGATAACGAGCTTCGATATTCAAAGGTTCAAGCATATCAATCACTTCAAGCTGGTCATCCGACATAAACTTATCAAGTTCGGTCTTTTCAGCCAAACGTGAAAGACTGTGTATTTTCAACGGTGGCTCATCACTCATATTGCTCCAATACGCTTTGAGGATCTTCTCTATAACTTGGTGACACATAAAGCCAACATAAAGATAACGCTTGGTATCCAACATAGCTTTAGCCGTGTCAAAATCGTAATCCGACATCTCCACCCAATATGTCACTTTGTCATTCATCGGTATCGAAAAGTCTATTATAGCTGCAAATTTAATCTTTTTCTTTGAAATATATACACATGTATGTAATAAATCGCATGATAATATCACTTTTTATGAGTCATATGCCTCATGCTGACGTTCAAGACCAATTATGCAGAAATTATTTACACTAAACATCAGTGTGTCTTGTCAGACCACAATGGTGTTTTTCAAGGCATGAGGGCGGGCGCGTTTGGTGTTATGGGAGTTTTTGATTATTTTTGCACAAATTTAAAGACTCAACTAACCTAAAAACAAACATGACCCGTAAACCAATCATCATCGCGGCCCTGCTGGCAACATCGTTTGTCTCTTCGGCCGAGACTCCCCTCTGGCTGCGCGACGTCAAGATAGCGCCCGACGGTCAGACAATAGCGTTCACTTATAAGGGGGACATTTACACTGTCCCGACTGTCGGAGGCACCGCAGTGCGACTGACGACATCCCCCTCCTACGAGACATCGCCCATCTGGTCGCCCGATGGCTCAAAAATAGCATTTGCAAGCGACCGCAACGGCAACATGGATATTTTTGTCATGCCCTCCACAGGTGGAGCGCCCAAGCGGTTGACTTCAAACTCAGCTAACGAAACGCCCGAGGCTTTTACACCAGACGGCTCTGCTGTTTATTTCTCAGCCTCAATACAAGATCCGGCGTCAAGTGCCATGCACCCGTCGGCCGTGATGAGCGAAGTCTACAGCGTGCCGACCGACGGTGGTGCAGCAGTGCAGGTGTTGGGCACTCCGGCACAGCGCATTGCTTTCATGCCTGACGGCAACTCATTTTTGTATCAAGATGTCAAAGGGTTTGAAAACGAATGGCGCAAGCATCACACCTCATCTGTGACACGCGACATCTGGCTATATGACGGCACCACCGGACAACATCGCAACATCACGGCTCGTCCGGGGGAGGATCGCGACCCGGCGCCTGACGGACAAGGCAATTTTTACTTCCTTGCCGAACGCGATGGCGGCTCGTTCAATGTCTATCGCGCTCCTATGGACAATCCCGCTGCAGTCACACAGCTGACTGCTTTTGCCACTCATCCGGTGCGCTTTTTGTCACGCGCCAATGACGGCACTCTCGCATTCACATACGATGGTGAAATTTACACATTGCAACCCGGATCTGCACCGGCCAAGGTCGCCATCAGCATCGTCAACGATGCAGCCGATAACATTGAGACAATCGCACCGCGAGCATCGTGGGGCGTGCCCTCGCCCGATGGCAAAGAGATGGCATTCACAGCCAGGGGAGATGTGTTTGTGACATCGGTCGAGTACAACACGACACGCCGCATCACTGACACAGCGGCAACAGAATCGCATCTGAGCTGGGGCAACGACAACCGCACGCTCTATTACACCAGCGAACGCGATGGTCATTTCAACATCTACAAAGCTACCATCGCGCGCAGCACTGACCCAAATTTTGCCAACGCAACTTTGATAAACGAACAGCCCGTCATAGCTGCTGACGACATCGAACGCACCTATCCCCAGCTCTCGCCCGACGGCAAACAGCTCGCCTTCATCCAAGACCGCACCAAGCTGATGGTGATGAACGTTGACGACGGCACAGTACGCCAACTGACTGACGGTTCGACTAAAACACGGCGCGAGGGAGGATTCAGCTACGAGTGGTCGCCCGACAGTCGATGGATCGTCATGGAGATACTCGACAACAAACACGACCCATACGCCGACATCGCATTGCTTAATGTCGCCGACGGGACATATACTAACCTGACTCAGAGCGGATATGAAGATCAGACACCGCGATTTAGTCCTGACGGCAAAACAATCACATTCTTAACCGAAAGATACGGCATGCGCAACCACGCATCATGGGGTTCGCAACTCGATGTAATGGCCGTATTCCTTAGCCGTGATGCTTTTGACCGCTACAATATGAGCGAGGAGGACTACGAGCTGCAAAAAGATGCTGACAAGAAGAACAAGAAAGAGGATGAGTCAGACAAAAAAGACAAGAAGGGTAAAAAGAGCAAAAAAGACAAGGACTCGGACAAAGAGGCCAAAGATGGGCTGATGCTTGTCGAACTTGACGGCATCCGTGACCGCATCGTGCGCCTGACCCCCTACTCGTCTGACCTGTCTGACGCTATCATCAACAAAGATGGTGACAAACTCTACTATGCATCGGCTCTCACCGACGGCTATGACATTTACTCACTTGAGCTTCGCGATCCCGACCCCGAGGTTGCAGCCCGCATCAATTCGTCATCGCCCGTTGCATTGGTGCCTGACAAAGATTTTGCGTCGCTATTTTTGATTGGCCACAATCTGCTCAAAAAACTTGAGACCAAGAACGACAAGGTGTCAAATATCTCGTACGAGGCTCGCATTGATCTCGATCGTGCAGCCGAGCGCGAGGCCATGTTCAACAACGTCTACAACGAGGAGAAAAACAGATTTTATGTCACCGACATGCATGGTGTTGACTGGGACAAAATGTGTGATGACTATCGCAAATTCCTCCCCCACATCGACAACAACTATGACTTCGCCGAGATGTTAAGCGAGCTTTTGGGCGAGCTCAATGTATCGCACACCGGCTCGCGCTACTCACCCAACAATGGTGGTGACCGCACAGCGCGTCTCGGTCTGTTGTATGACATGAACTATGAGGGGGACGGCCTCAAGGTAGCCGAAGTGTTGTGTAACGGTCCGTTTGACAAAGCATCATCCAAGATGGTAAAAGATGCCGTCATAACGGCTATCAACGGCAAAGAGGTAACCCCTGCGACAGACAGCAGCGAACTGTTGCGCAATCGCGCCGGACAAAAAACGCTGATCTCATTCACATTGCCCGACGGAAGCAAAATAGATGAAGTGGTACTGCCTGTCAGCGCCGGCATAGAGTATGGATTGCTGTACAAACGTTGGGTAGAGGCCCGTGCAGCCGACGTTGACCGTTGGTCAAACGGTCGCTTGGGATATGTGCATATCGCACAAATGGCTGATGACAGTTTCAGGCCGGTTTACAGCGACGTGTTAGGCAAGTACAACAACCGCGAAGGCATCGTCATTGACATCCGCTGGAACGGTGGCGGACGTATGCACGAGGACATCGAGGTGCTCTTCTCGGGCAAAAAATATCTGACACAGGTCGTGCGTGGCACAGAGACTTGCGACATGCCGTCCCGACGCTGGAACAAACCGTCGATCATGCTCATGGCCGAACCATGCTATAGCAACGCTCACGGCACACCCTGGGTGTACAAGAACAGAGGCATAGGCAAGCTGGTCGGTGCACCGGTGCCCGGCACCATGACATCGGTCAACTGGGTCACCATGCAAGACCAATCATTGATCTACGGCATACCTGTCATCGGCTATCTGACAGCAGAAGGCAATTATCTTGAGAATACACAGCTTGAGCCTGATGTATATGTGCTCAACGACCCGGCTACTATTGTCAAAGGCGAAGACACACAGCTCCGCACTGCAGTAGAGACGCTTCTCAATGACATTGATGCAACTAAATAACAATCAGTAAACTGCACCTATAGCGAGTGGTTGTCTGCAAACTGCCGACAACCACTCGCCTTTAAACCGCGACCTTAAAGTTTAGCACGAGCGAAAGTTAAACTTTATAATAAACAAAAGGTGTCGAACGTTAGCATTATTAAATTTGAAACTGATGAAAATACGACATATCCTGATTGCCATATTGTGTGCAGCGACTTTTGCCGCTTGCGGCGGCGCTAAGCTCACCACTGCCAACGAACAGTTTGAGCGTGGCGAATATTTTGACGCCTCCAAAACCTACCGCAAGATTTACAATAAGTTGACCAAACGCGAGGACCGCCCTCTGCGTGGCGAAGTAGCCTATCAACTTGGCCGATGCTACACCAAACTCAACATGTTTGCACGTGCTTCGGCAGCTTACCAAAATGCCATCAGGTATGAATATGGCGATTCGACGGCCTATCTCTATATGGGGCAAGCCCTCCAGGCCGAAGGCAAATATGCCCAGGCCGAAACGGCTTATACGAACTATCTCGCATACAACCCAAAGGAAAAAGAGACAGCACTCATTGGTATTGAGGGCTGTCGAATGGCACTCAATAAAAAGGGGGAACTGACTCGCTATGTCGTCAAAAATGCCAAACTGTTCAATTCAAGGCGAGCTGATTACGCCCCGATGTATTGGGGTGAAGAGTTTGACAAACTCTACTTCACGACAACCAACGAAAAAGTCACAGGCAATCATCGTAGCGAAATAACGGGCATGCGCAACGGTGACATTTGGGTCGCTTCAAAGAATGAACGTGGAGAATGGCAACGCCCCGAGCCTGTCGAAGGCGAACTTAATGGCGAACTCGACGAAGGCATCATATCTTTTTCGCCCGACGGCTCCACGATGTATCTAACACGTGCCCGCCGAGAACCAAATGCTCCCACCAACGTCGAGATTTACACTTCACAGCGTAGTGATGCACAATGGAGCGCACCTGTCAAGTTTGAAATCACAGCCGACACGGTGTCATCCTACGGACATCCGGCGGTCTCGCCCGACGGACGCTATCTCTACTTTAGCTCAGACATGCCCGGTGGCAGCGGTGGCTATGATTTGTGGCGCATCAACCTGCGCGAACGTCAAGGTTCGCTCGAAAATCTGGGTCAGTTCATCAACACGGCAGGCGACGAGATGTTCCCCTACGTCCGAACAGACAGTGTGTTGTATTTTGCATCAGACGGCCATCCCGGATTTGGCGGTCTCGACCTATACAGAGCCGAACTGACAAAGTCGGGAGGGTGGAAAGTTGAGAATATGGGTCAGCCCGTAAACTCATCATCAGACGACTTTGGCATTACATTCGGATCGGGCGAAAACGGTTTCTTTAGCTCAAATCGCGGCGACGGACGTGGATATGACCACATCTTCTCTTTTGAGTTGCCCGATTTGCAAATATGGATCAGCGGATATGTGCTTGACAAAGATGAAGAGCCGGTTGCAAATGCCGTCATACGCATTGTCGGCAATGACGGTTCTAATCAACGTGAGGTGTCGCGCGATGACGGCTCATTCAGATTCCCCCTGCAAAGAGGCGTGAGCTATGTGATGATGGCCGGAGCAAAAGGCTATCTCAACGGCCGCCAGTCATTCACATCAGACACCGCTGAGGAGGATGCCGAATATTTTGTAGATTTTATCCTCGCCTCAATCAACAAACCTGTCGTAGTTGACAACATTTTCTATGATTTTGACAAGGCGTCGCTGCGTCCCGAGTCAAAAGAGGCACTCGACGAAATGGCTCAAATCATGCGAGACAATCCTAACATCACGATAGAAATGGCCTCGCACACCGACCGTTGGGGCTCAGATGAATATAACATCAACCTGTCATCGCGACGTGCCGCCTCGGTCATCGACTATCTCAAGAGTGTAGGCATAGCCGCCGACAGGCTTCAATCGATGGGCTACGGCAAGTCGCGTCCCAAAACAATCACTAAAAAACTAAATCGAGAGTTTCCCCAGTTTGCCGAGGGGGATACACTCACACCCGAATATATCGAGCAACTCAGCGAAGAAGATCAAGAGATCGCCGACCAGATCAATCGCCGCACGGAGTTTCAAGTTTTGTCAACCGACTACAACATCTTCTAATGGAGTTTCGCACCGTATATACACCCCGATTTGACGCATCAAACGCCATTTCACACGCAAGCGTCGTGTGGATGATCGGTTCGTGCTTCAGCGACAACATCGGCACGCTAATGAGTCGTGAAGGGTTTGATGTCGAGGCAAATCCGCTCGGAACACTTTACAATCCCGCGAGCATCTGTCATGCACTTGACGACATCATTGACAATCATCAATATGTGCCCGCTGACCTCATCGCCAACGAGGGCAAATATCACTCATTGATGAGACACTCGAGATTCTCGGCCCGGACTCCCGAGCAAACATGCGCTAACATCAACGGGACCACTACACGCTTACACCACGCATTAGGCAATGTCAGCACACTCATTCTCACATTTGGGTCATCGATAGCATTTGTCGACAACACCTGCGGTCAAATTGTGGCCAACTGCCACAAACTGCCGGCGAGCCGATTTAATCTAACAGAACTGTCAGTAGATGATATTGTCAGCCAGGTCTCACGCACGATTCAACGATTGAGGCAATTCACAGCTGAATTGAGAGTGATTTACACAGTCAGCCCTATACGGCATAAGGGGTATGGCATAGTGCGCGACCGATTGAGCAAAAGCCGCCTGCTCATGGCCATAGACCGCTTGTGCAACGATGATAATAAATCGGTTTACTTCCCTGCGTATGACATCATGATGGACGACTTGCGGGATTACCGATTTTATGCTCCCGATATGATTCACCCGTCAGAGACCGCGGTGCAATATATCTATGAAAAATTCGGGCAAACTTTTTTTGACACAAAAACTCAGACGCTTGCAGCCGAACAATTGAGTGCTTGGCGACGAACGGCTCACATCACATTTTAAAAATGAGAATTTATCTGACAGACAGTCGCAGCCTCACCGACCCCGCCGCAACCACTTTTGTCGCCCTTGTCACAGCCGGCAATGACGGGCATCGCTACATCCCACGACTCTATCAACAGGGTGTCAGACGCTTCATCGTCAGCCGTATGCCTGAGCAAGAAATGCCTGATGCAGAAATCGTTTTGGTAGACGACACAGCAACCGAATTACAGCGCATCGCAGCTTCTCATCGCAGCACGCTGACTGACACAAAAGTCATAGGCATCACGGGCAGTGTGGGAAAAACAACCCTTAAAGAATGGATTTACCGCTCACTTGCTGACAAGTCTGACGTTGCCCGTTCACCGCGCAGTTTTAATTCTCAAATTGGTGTTCCATTGTCAGTGCTCGCCGTGTCACCTGCCGACCGACTGGCAATCATTGAGGCCGGTGTGTCACGCAAAGGTGAAATGTCGCGTCTGCAGAATGTTGTGCGTCCTGACATTGGCATTGTAACCCCCATCACCGATGAACACAATGATGGCTTTGACTCGCTTGACCAGAAGATAGATCAAAAACTTTCTTTATTCGCGGATTGTCCTTTGCTGATTTATCCTGATGATCCACGAGTCTCGGCAGCTGTCGACCGGTTGGAATATAACGGCATTCGTCTACCCTACCCCGCCGGAGACATGTCTGTAGCTGTCAAGAAAGCACTTGATGCAGCAGCCGAAAAGTATGAGCGCATTGTGACGCCTGATATTTCGACTCGATTTGAGATTTTTGACGGTTTCAACGATTGCTGCATCATACGCGATCGGTTCACACCCGACTCTGCAAACCTTGATGCAGCCCTCGATTTCATGCACCGTCAGCAAACTCCCATCCGCACCAACACACTCATCCTGACGCGCACGGTCGACAATGCCGACATCACAAAAAGCCTCACTACAATCACTCGACGAGGCATAGACCGATTGATACTTATCGGCTATGGTGATGACACCCCCATGACCGACACGATTAATGACGCAGGCATCACAATTCAAACCTTTGCGAGCATTGAAGACTTTTTATCAACAGTCTCAACCGACACGTTTGACCATGAGTTGATGTTAATATATGGCGATGATGAACGCATTGACTCAATTACATCTTATTTTGAACGTCAGCAGAACGAGACTCTTCTTGAGGTAGACCTGAATGCTGTCGTATATAATTTCAATCTGTTCAGATCGCTTGTAACACCCGACACCGGCATCATCTGTATGCTCAAGGCTGACGGTTATGGAGCCGGATCATACCAATTGGCCCGCACATTGCAGTCACAGGGGGCTGCATACATTGCCGTGGCTGTTATAGACGAAGGCGTGAGCCTGCGGAAAAATGGTATCACCATGCCGCTCATTGTGCTCAACCCGCGTGCGGCCAACACAAAAACGATGTTTGAGTATGGTCTCGAGCCCGAGGTATATTCTCTTGACACGTTGTCGGATTTGAGCGCACGAGCGCGCAAATTAGGTTACAAGGACTTCCCTGTACACCTCAAATTTGACACCGGCATGCACCGGCTCGGGTTTGTAACGCAAGACATCCCCAAAATCGTCGAAATCATCAACCGTGACTGCTCCCTCAAAGTCGCATCTGTTTTTTCACATCTCGCCACAGCCGATTGTCTTGACATGGACAATTACACCGAGGCTCAGCTAAAGCTGTTTGACACAATCGTCACCGACGTGCGCAATGCTTTGCCTGACCACAAAATCAAGGCACACATCCTCAATTCGACCGGCACATTCCGCTATCCCGAGCACCGCCATGACATGGTGAGACTTGGCATCGGCCTGTATGGTCAACCGACAGTCAAGGGCCCGATGCAACCTGACCTGCGACCGATCTCGGCACTCTACTCTGTCATCATCAGCCTTAAACACTATAAACAAGGTGAGACCATAGGCTACGGACGTCAGGGTGTGCTGACACGTGACAGCATCATAGCAACCGTGCCGATAGGATATGCCGACGGACTCAACCGACATCTCGGCAAAGGAGTCGGCAAAGTGGCGATCAATGGCCGGCGATGTCCGATTGTCGGCACGATATGCATGGATATCTGTATGGTCGACGTCACCGACTTGGGAGAAAACGGATGCTCGGTCGGCGATAGGGTCGAAATTTTTGGCAAAAACATATCGGTCAGTGAAATAGCCGACGAACTGCAGACCATAACATACGAAGTGCTCACCTCAATATCTTCGCGCGTGAAACGGGTGTACTATCGCGAATAAAATGGCGCAAAGTGCATTGATTGTGCAATTGGAGTAAATTTATTTGAAAAAAATGTTTAATGACATTTTAATTGCGTAACTTTGCATCACAAATCTGCACTCAAGAGAGTGTAGACATTTAAATAAAATGGTTATTGTCTAATGGCACTGAAAATCGCTAATCGCATGGCCGAGCAAAAAGCATCGGCAGTTCGTGAAATACTCAAAGTCACTCAGCAACCCGATGTAATTTCGTTTGCCGGAGGTATGCCCGCACCCGAACTTTTCCCCATCAAAGATATTGAGGAGGCTATTTGTAATACACTGCGCGCCAACGGTCAACTCGCTTTACAATACTCTACTACCGAAGGATACGCACCTCTCCGTGCCTGGATTGCAAATCGCATGAACGAAGTGTTCGGCACAAATTATGATGCTGACAACATCATGATTACGCACGGTTCGCAACAAGCGATCGATTTGACCGGCAAGCTGTTTATCAACGAGGGAGACACTGTCATCTGTGAGAGTCCCACCTATCTCGCCGCCTTAGGCGCTTTCAAAGCATACGGCGCAAAATTTGCATCTGTCAAGACTGATGAGGAAGGCATGGACCTTGATGACCTCGAGCGTGTAATACAAAGTGTTGAGCGTCCCAAATTGATTTACATTATCCCCAGCTATCAAAATCCGAGTGGCCGCACGTGGTCAATTGAGCGTCGCAAACGCATGGCGCAGATTGCTGAAAAATACAACATAGCCGTTTTTGAGGATAATCCTTACGGCGAACTCAATTATGATGGCGACGTATTGCCGGCAATCAAATCTTTTGACAAGTCGGGCAACGTAATAACAGCCGGAAGCTTCTCAAAAACATTCTGCCCCGGCTTCAGAATCGCTTGGGTGTCGGGAGAAAAGGACCTCATCCGCAAATATGTCCTTCTCAAACAGAGCACCGACCTGCAGTGCAACACTCTGGCGCAGATGAGTCTGTATGATTATTTGGTCAATAATGACATCAACGAGCATGTGTCGATGCTTCGCAAAGAATATACTAAACGACTCAAAATAGCACTCGACATGATTGATCAATACTTCCCTTCTGAAGTGAAGTACACCCGACCCAAAGGTGGTCTGTTTATTTGGGCCGAAATGCCTGAGGGTATCGATACGACCGAGCTGCTTGCAAAGAGTCTTGAGAAAAAAATTGCCTTTGTACCGGGCGAAACGTTCTTTATCGAACCAGGACACACCAACTGTCTGCGTCTCAATTTCTCAAACATGCCCGAAGAGCGCTTGCGCATCGGCTTCAAAACTTTGGGCGAACTGATGAGTGAAGAAATCAAGCGACTGAAAAGTAATTGACACAAAGTAGTTTAATACACAAAAAGGCTGATTCATAGATTTTTGAATCAGCCTTTTTGAATTATTTTGCAGGTGATACTGCGGTATTACATCTTCTCGGGTAATCTGAACATCGGTGTGAATCCCTTAGAAGGTTTCATATCCTTGATGACATCACCCATAATCAGTTTGTCACCATTAATCAAGTCGAGCTTCATGATCGGAGCACCGGGATAGAGATCAAACTCTGTCAAATCAACCCAGATAATCGACGGCATCTGAACGGCCTGGAAGAAATATTTGAGATTCTTTTGGTCAGAGACCGAACGCCATTGTGTAGTCGAAATCTCAGGCTGATCGGGAACTGAAATTCCGGCAGGTACTGAGCAGTTGTACAACACGCCGAAGACGCCTGATAGTGCTAATTTATAGTCTGCATCCTTAGGAATGGCATTAATGTAGAATTTTGCGCGTGCAAAGCGGTCACTGCTGCGATTCGTACCGGGCAGCATGTGCATGCCTCCGACACCTTCCCAATAGCTGTTGATAGCTATCTGTGTCTCGTACGGGGGTGCATTTGTTACTACATCGACGTCATATCCCTCGTTGATGACAGCTTTGCCATCAATATATTCCACGACTGCCGAATAACCGTTGGCATCTGACATCACAAGGTGAAGCGTCGGGAAACTGCCATCAGGCATCTTGGCCGCGTTGACTTGGAAGAAGTCGGTCTTGAGCATCTCAAGTGCCTCGGGGACAGTGGCGAAATTATCAAGTACATATTGCACCCAAACAGCCGTACCCATATATGGACGGGTGTCATCATCGCCTGTCGAATAGACTGTGCCCGGAAGGAAAAGCAAATTAGCCACAAGGCCTTTTTCGTTCATGCCCTCGTTGACACCAGCGTCATAACCAACCGAACAGACAGAACCATACTTTGAAGTCCAGGTGACTGTATTGTCGGTGTCATAGCCCGAACGTGTGATGCCACGCGGGAAAACATATAGATTTGTACCGATTGGCGTACGCCAATCGAGTGTACGTCCTGTTATTACAGTGCCATCAGCACCGCGGTAGACTGCACGTGTACACGCATCAGATGAAAGCGGAGCAAATGCCGCTGCTGCCAAGGCCGTCAGGCCGATAATCTTTGAGGTTCTCATAATGTTGAAAATTTATGTTCTTATATATTAACAACTGTGACACAATTTAGTTCGCTTCAAAAAAAATGAGTAATTTTGTAACCTATTTCTTAAGCAAATGGAGAAAAACAAAAACATTTACTTACAGCTCTTTACGACCTTTTTTAAGATCGGAGCATTCACGTTTGGCGGAGGCTGGGCAATGATTTCCATAATCGAGCGAGAAATTGTGGACAAACACAAGTGGCTCGATCGGGCATCCTTTCTCGACCTCCTCGCCGTAGCGCAAGCATTGCCCGGCATTCTTGCGGTCAATATCTCGGTCTCTATCGGCGACCGTCTGCGTGGCCGAGCCGGGTCGTTAGCAGCTGCTGCAGGCACCATTTTGCCCTCTTTCTTACTGATTCTGCTGATTGCAATTTTTCTTACACCACAAGCAATCACCCAAAATCCCACCCTGTCAGCTATATTCAAAGGGATACGCCCTTGTGTCGTCGCATTAATCATCGCACCTGTCGTCACATCAGCAAAAGCTGCCAAACTAAACCGATTGACGGTATGGATTCCGGTTGGTGTGGCACTGCTGATCTGGTCAGGCATCCCTTACATTTCTAATCCTATCTTGTATATCATCGCAGGGGGTGTCGGAGGCTATTATTTTTACAAGCGTGCCATGCGCAACGTCAATACTAAAACAGACTGACTATGATATATCTCAAATTGCTTTGGAGCTATCTCAAGATAGGACTCTTTGGATTTGGCGGCGGATATGCCATGCTGTCGCTCATTGAGCGCGAAATCGTTTCCCCCGGCTGGATAACCGAGCGGACATTCACTGACATAGTCGCCATTTCACAGATGACACCCGGACCTATCGGCATCAATTCGGCAACATATATCGGATATGTCGCCCCCGCAGAGGCCGGCTATGACGGCATCTTATGGGGCTTGGCCGGCTCGATACTATGTACTCTCGCCGTCGTCATTCCACCCTACTTGCTCGTGCTTTATACCAGCCATTTCATTTCCCGACATCGCGAATCGGCCATCATCAAGGGTGTCTTCACCGGATTGCGACCGGTAGTAGTAGGTTTGATAGCATCGGCAGCACTATTGCTGATGAACAGTGCCAACTTTGGAGAAACAAACTATGAGATTCTAACCGGCATCGCGATATGCGCAGCCTCGTTTGCCGTCGTATATTTTACCAAGATACATCCGATCGCAGTGATAATTTGTGCCGGGCTTGTCGGCTGGCTAATATATTGACATACTCCCATGAATTATAATGAGACCGTTGAGTGGCTTTACACTCAGATACCGCAATTTGAACGACAAGGGGCCGGCGGCTACAAACCGGGGCTACAGACCGCGATCAAACTCAGCAATGCTTTTGATGACACACATACACGCTACGCCACAATACATGTAGGCGGCACAAACGGCAAAGGCTCGACATCACACACCTTGGCTGCCATTCTGCAAGCGGCAGGATATAAAACAGGGCTATATACATCGCCTCACCTTGTAGACTTCAGGGAGCGTATCAGGGTAAACGGAGAGATGATTAGTCGCGAGAATGTCGTTGACTTCGTCAGCCGTTATCGTGCAATGAATCTCGACTGCTCACCATCATTCTTTGAACTGACAATGACTATGGCCTTTGAGCATTTTGCACGTGAGAACGTTGATGTTGCAGTGATAGAAGTAGGCTTGGGAGGCCGTCTCGACTCCACGAATATCATTAACCCCGTCCTGTCGGTCATTACGAATATTTCACTCGACCACACGGCGTTCCTGGGAGATACGGTGGAATTGATTGCCGGTGAAAAGGCGGGCATAATCAAGCCCGGCACACCGGTGGTTATCGGCGAGGCACAAGGCTCGGTGCTCAAAGTCTTCAAAGATAAAGCAACACATGTCAATGCCCCTCTGATTGAGGCAAGCAGTCCGCTACCCTATTCGCATTACATCCGTACAGACCAATTTATTGAGTACCGCGACACTCCGTTTGGCTTAGTAAAGAGCTGTTTGACGGGTGACTGCCAGCCTGCCAATGCTGCGACGATACTCACTTCTGTCGGCGAACTGATAAAACAAGGCTATAAAATCACCCCCGAGGCCGTACGCACAGGCTTTGAGAAGACGTGCACAATGACCGGACTGATGGGGAGATGGATGACACTATCTAACACCCCGGTCGTTATATGCGACACAGGTCACAACATCGGAGGGTGGCAATACTTGTCTGAACGTTTAAAAAAGATTGCCGACAAACCTGAGTCCACTTTACACCTCATTCTCGGATTTGTCAGCGACAAAGACTTCGGCCATATCATCGACCTATTGCCTTCACAAGCAAAGGTCTATTATACCCGTGCCACAACACCGCGTGCTGTCAGCGCAGACACATTGGCGGCTGTGGGGAAAGCACATGGACACGAGGGGAAACAGTTTGACAGCATAGCCGAGGCATATCAGGCTGCGCTAAACGATGCAGCCCCCGACGACACAATATTTGTCGGCGGTAGCACCTATCTCGTTGCCGACCTCCTTACCATGCTCAACAACTGACAAAGACAGATTTCATTACTGAAATATACAAAAGCGAGAGGGTGTGGCACCTGGTGATGTCCACACCCTCTCGGATCAAGTATAGCAAATTTAGCTGTTAGCCTGCATCAACAGAGCTATATGCGGCTTCGATTTCGGGGTTTTGAATTGCTCCTTCAGGTATTTGATCAGTCGACTCAACGACTGTCACATACCAGTCGATGTACGCCATGCAGGGCGAATAATCAACTACATAGACCTCGGCTTGCGCCTGGAACAGATGACGCCCCGGTTTGACAAATGACGTATCTATCACAAAGGTGTACGGACTCTTGGCTGCTGTGCCGATGCGGAGATTATCCCAAAAATAACCTACGTAGCCTATCACAGCCCGATCGTTGCCATTGTTTACCAGATTAACTGATTCAACGCCAAAATCGCTGCCTTGTACGACATAAAGCATATCTCCGACTTTGTAGCAGTCTGTCAACTTGAATTTGACTGTCACGTCAGGGAGCGATTGGTCATCGCTGCACGATGAGAAATTTATCATCGACACGGCTGCCGCGAATAAGGCTATAATAAAGCTCTTTAGTCTCATAATAATCTATTTTAGTTTGTGAAGACCAATTGATCATTCTGTACATCGATCACGATGGGACGATCTTTGTCTACCTTTTGTGCAAGAATGTCTTTTGACAATCGGTTAAGAACCAATCTATGGATAACACGCTTGACAGGACGTGCACCGAACTCGGGGTCATAACCCTCCTCGGCAAGATAGTGAAGTGCAGCCGGCGTAACCTCAAGTGTGATACCATTTGTAGCAAGCATGCGCTTGATACTCTTGACTTGCAGACCGACAATCTCCTCGATCTCTGCCTCGTTGAGCGGAGTGAACATGATCGTCTCATCAATACGGTTGAGGAACTCGGGACGGATAGTCTTTTTAAGCATCTCAAGAACTTCTTCTTTGGTTTTCTCAACCACCTCGTCATGATTCTCGGGCGTGAGCTTGGCAAAATTGTCACGGATGACATTTGAGCCCATGTTAGAGGTCATGATTATGATGGTGTTCTTGAAGTTGACCATTCGGCCTTTGTTGTCGGTCAAACGTCCGTCATCGAGGACTTGCAACAGGATGTTGAAAACATCAGGATGCGCTTTCT
>CAZKYR010000013.1:0-15663 GCA_964557035.1 uncultured Bacteroides sp.
TGCATATCTGAGCGAGATGCGCAAAACATTTGCCATACAGGCATCATTGCCGGCCATGGCACCCATCCACAACAAATCATGGTTGCCCCACTGTATGTCTACGCTGTGATAGTCACAGAGCGTATCCATGATGATGTGCGCTCCAGGGCCACGGTCATATATATCACCGACGATGTGCAGCGAGTCAATAGCCAAACGCTGTATCAGGTCGCATAGCGCAATGATGAACGAATCAGCGCAATCGGTCGTAATGATGGTAGAAATGATTTGATTGACATACGCGGCCTTATTGGGGTCTGACTCCGGCTCGTGCAACAGTTCTTGAATGATGTAGCTAAAGTCGGCAGGCAACGCTTTGTTTACCTTTGAGCGAGTGTATTTGGATGACACACTCTGGCAAACCTTGACCAATCGGTTGAGCATAATCTCATACCAGTCCTCGATGTCAGTCTCATGGCGGCGCACCAATCTCAGGGTCTCACGCGGGTAGTAAATGAGGGTGCACAGCTCTTTTTTGTCGTTGTCGCGCAGTGTGGTGCCAAAAATCTCGTTGACTTTGCGCTTGACAGTGCCCGATGCGTTTTTTAAAACATGTTGGAACGCCTCATACTCGCCGTGAATATCAGTCAAGAAGTGCTCTGTTCCCTTGGGCAGGTTGAGGATGGCCTCAAGATTGATTATCTCTGTGCCTGCTTTGGCAGCTGTCGGAAACCGCGTAGCGAGCAATGACAAGTAGCGCAGATCGTGTTCAAGCTTGTTGGCTACAGAGGCTGAGGTTGAAGAATTGACTGTCATGTGTTGATTAGGGTTTTAGGTTAGAGGTTGATTGTCAGACGGTCTCAGTCGAGAAACGATGAATAGACCGAGTCGAGCTTTTGCTCTAACAGCGTATCAAGTATTTCGTAGTTAATATCAGTAGACCGGATTTGGAGGTTCTCAGGCACGTCAATCGGGTCGAGGTTGACCTTGTTGTCACGTCTGACTGTACGTTCGACAGATTTTTTCCCCACAGAGGCTTTGCTGTCGGCAAGAATGCGACCTGAGGTGACATAGCTGTTCATCCAATACGTTTCATCGAGCTTGCTGATCATCACGCCGCGTGACGAAGATGCATGTATCATTTTGCCATCTCCGATATATATACCCACGTGTGATACATTATTTTTGTTGCCGGTCGCGAAGAAAATCAAGTCACCGAGCCGCAGACGGTCGCGCTTGATGTCTGTGGCAAATCGGCACTGTTCGGCTGAGTTGCGGGGCAATGCAATGCCCAATGTCTTGTCATACACCTCCATTACCATCCCCGAGCAGTCAGTGCCGATGCCGCGCGTGTGACCACCGTAGCGATAGGGCGTGTCGAGCCATCTATGGGCCTCCTTGACAAGTCGCTTTCCCAACTCAGTCGTGTAAGCCAATGTGACTGTTGACTCAGCCGTACCAAAACGGGACGCCGAACTGCCGCTGACGACATGGCGCGATGATTTGCAACCCGACAGCACCGTCATCAGCATCAACACCGCTGAGAGTGTCGCCGTGTGCAGCAATCGCAAAAAATGACAACTTGAGTTATTACGCATCGGGTGAGCAATGATTGGTTTGACAAAATTACGGCATATTGATGATTTGCCCAAATAAATTCACACTTTTTCACAGCACCTATTAAATAAATTTAATTGTTTTGCAACACCTATTGCGTTCACGGCAGATATGCTTAATTTTGCATCACACTAACACAACACTGACATTATGAAGCATCACATTTTGACAGCCGCCTTTGCAGCGGCTATGCTTACGCCCTCTATTACATCTGCCCGGTCACTCAACGGGCCCGATTTTACAGATGCTGCCGAGAACACCGTCAACGGTGTCGTCAGCATCAAAAGTTTTGCCACTCCGCGCGGCTACTCATCGGGCGGATTTGACAACTTTTTTTCTGATCCGTTTTTTGAATATTTCTTCGGATCGCCACGAGGCAACTCGCAGCGCCCGCAGGCACCCGAGTCTGAGCAACGCCAGACCGGTCTCGGCTCAGGCGTGATACTCTCGGAGGATGGTTACATCGTCTCTAACAACCATGTCATTGACGGTGCCGAGCGCCTCGAAGTCACCCTCAACGACAACCGCACATTCAACGCCACTGTTATCGGCGCTGATGAGGCCACCGACCTCGCGTTGATAAAAATTGACGCCGACAACCTCCACGTCATACCCATGGGCGACTCCGAGGCTCTCAAAGTTGGGGAATGGGTGCTCGCTGTAGGCAATCCGTTCGGCCTCACATCATCTGTCACTGCCGGCATTGTCAGCGCGAAAGCCCGCAACATTTCATCAATGACTCAAGGACGCACAGCCGGCATCGAGTCATATATCCAGACCGACGCAGCCGTCAATCCGGGCAACTCGGGTGGCGCGCTTGTCAACCTTGACGGCGAATTGGTCGGCATCAATGCCGCCATCTATTCGCAGACCGGCAACTACAGCGGCTCCTCATTTGCCATTCCTACCTCCATTGTCTCAAAAGTAGTAAAGGACATCATGGAATACGGCACTGTCCAACGTGCAATTCTCGGCGTTCAGTATCAGGAGCTCACGCCTCAGTTAGCCAAGGAACATGACATCACAGCCGTCGCAGCCGGCCTCTATGTTGCCAAAGTTGTCGAGCGTTCGGCCGCCTTTGAGGCCGGCATCAAAGAGGGGGACGTGATTGTGGGCATCAACAATCATCCCACCGTCAACACAGGTCAGTTGCAGGCCGAAATGAGCAAATATCGTCCGGGCGATGTCATCGACGTCAACATCATCCGTGATAACAAATCGCGCACCATTGAGGTGACCCTTCGCAACAATCAAGGCGACACCTCTCTGCATGGTGCCGGCGACTTCATCGACCTCGGGTGTGCCTTCACTCCAATCCCCGACGAGACTGCCCGCCAGCTCGGACTCAAGAGCGGCATTCAAGTCACCGGAGTCAAGGATGGCAAATTTAAAGACGCAGGCATCAAAGACGGCTTCATCATCCTCGACATCAACGGCACACGCGTCACTACAGCTGAAGAAGTGGAAAAAATGTATAAAAACATCGTCAAGTCATCTGACGATCACGTAATGTTCATCAGCGGCATCTATCCCACAGGCCGCAAGATGTACTATGCTGTTCCATTGGCAGACTGACGACACGCTCCACGCTACAATACAGACACGGCACGCAACTCGATGATGAGCGGCGTGCCGTGTAACTTTATACTTAATATGCTGTTATCAGAACAGGTAAGCGGCTGTGACTGTCCAGCAACGGTTGTGAGACGAGTAGAGCGCGTCGTCGCCCGATGCGTGGTTGGTGATACCAAAGCCGTAGCTCGCAGCAATCTGGATGTGATTAATGATCTCCGCACCCAAGCCTACGTTCCATGCAACGTCACAAGTCTTGTCATTGATAAAGCTGTCGAGGTTCTTCTTTGACAGACGGAATGAGAAGTCAGGACCTGTTGTTACAAAAGGAGCGATAAACTGACCCACGCCGGGAAGACTGAGCTTATACTTGAGATTTAGAGGGATGTCAATGAAGTCACCACGCATCCGCACAGTCTCGTCAACTGTAGGGGCTTTGACTGTAGTCGTGCGGTGTTGGTAGAGCACTGACAAGTCAGCACCTACGCCAATGATGGGAACTGTGAACTCAGTCATCACACCACCTACAAATCCGCAACGGTTGTCGGTGCTGAGCAAATCTTTGTTAAAGTGCAAGCCATTGGCAGCGATACCGGCTTTAACACCAAATTTAAACTGTGCCTGAGCCGAGATGCCGACTGTCATCACAAGGGCAATTGCCAAAACAATACGTTTGAGAAATTTCATGTTGTGTTGAGTTGAGATTTATAAATAATAGTTGAATATGTTTTTATAACAAATTTTACTCAAAAAATGTTAGAAGTTGTCAAAAGTTTGTGGCAAAGTTAACGAATTTTTTTCTTTTGACAAGGTCTCCACTTTGCCAAACGACCTAAAAATGCTAATTTTGCAAAAAAAACAGTCTATGACATCAGAAGAAAAATTTGCACTCGAAGAAAAAGTGGTTGCCATGTTGCGCACCGTCTATGACCCCGAGATACCGGTCGACATATATTCGCTCGGCTTGATTTATCGCATCGACATAAACGACTCGGGCGACCTGACAATCGACATGACAATGACTGCACCGAGTTGCCCGATGGCCGATTTTATTGTCGAGGATGCCCGCTACAAACTCGAGTCGATAGAAGGTATCAATTCGGTCACAATTAACATTGTCTTTGAGCCTGAGTGGACCAAGGACATGATGAGCGAAGAAGCAAAACTCGAACTGGGATTTTTGTAATGAATCAACGCCGCAATACATATTTCATCGCTGACATGCATCTGGGCGCGCCCTACATCACCGATCCGCGTGCACACGAGCAGCGTGTGTGCGGTTGGCTTGAAGAGATTAAAGATGATGCCCGCCGCATATACATGCTCGGAGATGTGCTTGACTATTGGTATGAATATCGCGATGTGGTGCCCCGCGGACATGTGCGTTTTTTTGGAAAGCTTGCCGAGTTGAGCGATGCAGGTGTTGAAATCATTTGGCTGATTGGCAACCATGACATATGGATTTTTGATTATTTACCCAATGAATTAGGCATCAAGGTAGTAGATGGTCCGATTGAGGTTGATCTTGACGGAACACGTTTTTATCTCGCTCATGGCGATGCCTTGGGCTCACTCAAACCGGGATTCAAACTAATTAGAAAGATTTTTCGCAATCGACTGTGTCAACACCTTTATGCATCATTACACCCGCGGCTGACAGTTCCGTTTGCCCGCAAATGGTCAGCACACAGCCGTGTCGGCGGTGAGAGCTACAGCCACTGGCTTGGCGATGACATAGAGCCGTCGTGGCAATTTGCACAAAGCTATGCGGCCACGCACCCTGAGGTGCGATATATCATACTCGGGCATCGACACCTTGAGGTCAATCGGGCCATCTCCCCTACCCAACGCTTGATTATTTTGGGAGACTGGATAAATGGCAAATCGTCAGCAAAATGGGATGGAAACACCCTCACCACATCATTTGAAAATTACAATTTGTCAGAATAAATAGTATTCTTAACCAAATTTAACAAATATATACAATTTTTTAATAATTGGTAAAACCTTGTTTATTTGTCAATTAGCCGCAAGGTGAGCAAAAAGTGGCATTTCTGGCCCACAAAACATGTTTTATAACATACAAAAAGGTTTGGTGTGCCCCCAAAAAAACGTGAACTTTGCAGCGCAAACCTAAAACAATCTTTTTTACCTTAGAAATTGTACCTATTGGAAACCTAAAGAAATGAGCTTCGCGATGAAGCTCATTTTCTTTTTATCCATAATTATTCTTTAGCTTACGGTCGGCTTATGCGTATTTTAACAACCAGGTTTTTACATTGACTCCCATTCTCTTCAATTTGCTATCGGCTGCATCGGATGAAACTTCCAACCGGCAAATTCGGGCCCGAGGCCGCGGACAATACGATGCCAATACGCATCATCAGCGCCGACGAGCAAATCGCCCGCCTTCTCAGGATTGGCAACAGTCCATACATGATGCTTTAACTCATCCTCTAACTGACCGGCTTCCCAACCGCTGTAACCGAGAAAGAATCTGATGACCCCCTCTGTCGGCAATCCTGACCGGACATATTCTATCACGGTCTCAAAATCGCCCCCAATCCACAATCCGTCTGCCACTTCACTGCACTCCCCGAGCGTGTTGCCCAAAGTGTGCATATAGAACAACCGGTCACCTCCGACCGGACCGCCACAAAACACAGGGACCTTAACATCCGCGGGCACCTCGGCGACAAGATCCCCCAACGAATACTCTGTGGGACGATTCAGCACCAAACCCATCGAGGTCACGTCGTTATTGTGTTCGAGCAACATGATGACCGAGTGGTTAAAATAGGGCTCACGCAAAAACGGTTCGGACACCAACAGCGAGCCAGTGCGAGGAGCAAGCGACGGAACGTTTATATTGAAGATTGTCGAATCGAGATTTATCATGTCATAACAAATAAGATGAAACTACTTATTTATATAACGCCGCCGGCGTGGTGCTTGGTTCACAACACCTCTTTTACTTCATCGATGCCGTCGATAGACTTGATGTGCTCCATCACCGAGCTGAGCTGCTCGTAAGAGTGAACCTTGAACGACATGCGGCAAGTGACGATTGAATCGCCGGCCGTCGTGCTCATAGCTCCGATCGACAAGCCCTGCGTCTTGGAAATGCCGTCGATTATGTCAGCCAGAAGATGATTGCGGTCGATGGCAATTATATCGATTGTGACAGGATACTCGATTTCACTCGGCGTATAATCTACAGCAACGATATTGTCTCCATGCTGCGAGGCGAGACGTATCACGTCGGGACAATTGCGCTTGTGCACGGTCACCGACCGGTCATTCTCCAAAAACCCTATCACCTCTTCGCCGGGGATTGGCTTGCAACAGTCACAACGGTTGTACGGCGAAACCGGACGTTTGGAGAGTGATTGAGCTATGTTGCGTCGCGCCTTATAAGTTATCACCGACTTTAGCCACTCGGGCTGCGGTGTCACGTCGGGGGACGTGAAAATCTCTACAATATCGCCACGTCTGAGAACAGTGCGGAGCGAGGAGAGCCAGCCATTGATGCGGGCATAGTGGGCATGCTCTCCAACCTCTGTGTGAACCTCGTATGCAAAATCGAGAGCAGTGGCTTTTTGTGGGAGCAACACCGGTTTGCCAGTCGGAGTATAGACGGTGATGTCATCATTGTAAAAAGCCTGTACTACCTTGTCGATAAACGACTGATTCTGTTCTTGTGCATCGGCAGCGATGTCGCGCAAGATGTTGCGAAACTTCTCGATCCACTGATGCAGATTGTCACCTCCGCGATCGGCAACGCATCCGAGTTGTGATGCCAGCACCATTTCGCGACTGCTGATGTGCACCTCCTCCCAACGGCCGAAATCGCTTAACAACTTGACATGAAAACTGCGATAGCCATTCTCCTTGGGTGCGTCAATATAGTTGATGATGCTTGTCGGTTTCTCGTCAAATGTGTCAGTCAGCAGCGAATAGATGCGCAGCGCCTGACGTTTGCCGGTGATGTCGGGTTGCTGTTTGTAAACAACATTTATTATGTGCCTATACTTCAAATGATTGAAGTCGTCGCCATACTTAGCCATTTTACGCCAGAGGCTATAAGGCTCACGCCACTCGGCCGTCACTTCGACATCATATCCGTTTGCTGTCAACACGTCGTGAACGCGCCGGCAAAATGCCTCGACATGCTCACGGTTGTGACGTTTATCCTGTTCTATCAGGTCTACGAGCTGTTGATACTCATGTGGGCATCTGAACTTGAAGCTCAGATTCTCGAGCTCGACTTTGATGGGATAAAGGCCCAGACGGGTGGCAAGAGGCGCGTAAAAATAGTCGGTCTCGCCGGCAATCTTCATCTGCTTGTCAGTGCGCATAGACGCCAAGGTGCGCATGTTGTGCAGACGGTCGGCAAGCTTAATCAAAATCGCACGGATGTCATATTGTATCGACTGCAGCATCTGCTTGAAGTTGTCAAGCTGCTTGTTCATCTCATACTTGTCTTTCTTTTGCTTGGTCACTACGCGCACCAAGAAAGCCACATCGGGTCCAAACAGATCCTTCACCTCCTCATTAGTGTGAGGTGTATCCTCCACAACGTCATGCAAGAAAGCTGCAATCACCGAGTTGACATCAAGCTTAAGATTGTGAGCGCATATATAGGCAACGGAGATGGGATGCATGATATAGGGTTCACCACCCTTCCGCAGCTGCATGGCATGGGCATCGCGGGCAAACTCAAAGGCTTTGCGCAGACGAGCCACATCTTCGGGCGACACTCGTTGTGCCATTGCGTTTATCACCTCATCGGCACGTTGCTCGATGATAGCGTCATAACTGTGGTCGTAAGCTTGTTGCATAAAGTGTAGGTTTAAGGATTTTTATCAAGAAGAATATCAAGCCGAACTGAGCGCAAAGTTACAAAAATTAATCTTCATGCGCAACACTCCAAAAAGTTTATCCCCTATTTGATAAAACAAGCGCTATATAAAACAAGCGCCCTCTACTCTCGTAGAAGACGCTTTGTAGTGAATCCGGGAATCGAACCCGGGTCTCCAGCGTGAGAGGCTGGCGTGCTGGGCCACTACACTAATCCACCTTACTTTCCTAATTAAACTTTTTAGTTATGCGAGACTCACGTCTCAAAACAGTGCAAAATTACAAACAATTTTTTGATTGCACAAATTTTTTTATCATTTCTAATTTGTCAAAATAAGTTAACAAACACAAAAAAATTCTTAAACCACAGGCTCAACCGACTTAATTTGCTAATTTTGCTTGTTATTATATTGTTTGCGCAAGCATCTCATCGTGCGCAGCTCAAACTAATAAATGATTTTGTTATGAAACAATTAGGTTTTTGTCTGACTATCATAGCGGCAGCCGGCCTGCTTGGTTCGTGTTCAACCATAAAGCCCGTCAAACAGTTTGTCACCAACAGCGCATCTGCTGTCAAAGAGGTCTTTGTGCCCTCAGAAAAAGAAAAAACCGAGATTGCCGATCGAGTCAGTCAAAAATTTGATTCCGGCAAGCAAGCTGTCAGCGATACGGCTCAAAAAGTTGCCGAGGCAACAACGCAAACTTTTGATAAAGCAACCGCAGCTACCACTGAGGCTGCTGATGTGACAGCTGACAAAACAAAAGAGGAAAGTCTTAAGGTCGTTGCTGAGACAAAAGAAATCGCAGCAGACACAAAACACGCTGTTGAAGATTTAGTGTCTGAAGTTAAAAAGGAGACAAGGCCATCGGGCGAAATTGTCAACGAGATTTATGACACAGCTACCAATGCAAAAGACAAGGTAGTGGATTCGGTAGAACACCCCGCTGCGGCTGATGAAGAGACACCGGCAAACGCTATCGTAGCTTTAGATCGCATCAAAGGCGAATGGGTCATCATGTCGGTCTACGGTGAGGACATCACCGATGATGACCGTCCATATATTACTTTTGACAAAAAGACAGGCCGCTTCTATGGCTCTAACGGCTGCAATATCATCAATGGCGATCTCGTCAGTGACAGCGACAACAGCATCGGTTTTGAAAATATGATTGCCACCATGCGTGCATGCCCCGATGTACCTCAGCAATATACGATCAACATGGCATTGCCTCAGGTGAAGACTTTCAAACTCACTGATGAAGGACAAGAGACCTACATGACTCTTTACAACGAGTCGGGGCACAAGGTGATGACACTGCGCCGCAACAATATGGAGTATCTCAACGGGCCCTGGACAGTAACAATGCTCAACGGAAAAAGTGTTGAGCCGGGCAAAATCGTGATGAACATTGATTTGCCGGAGCTGAGAGTACATGGGAACGCAGGTTGCATCCTCTTTAACGGCGAACTCTTTCTTGACCCTGACAAGAGCTGCTCGCTGCAATTTGGCCGAATGGCATCTACCCGCATGACCTGCCCTGACATCGCCACCGAGACCGAGTTTCTCATTGCGCTCGAATCGGTCGAGGAGTGCCACCGGGCCGCCGGTGCCGAGGGTGCTATCAGCCTCACAAACAGCGATGGTGAAGAGATGATGGAACTTATACCGGTGAAAGTCGAGCGTGAGTAAAGAACAATCAAAACGGCCCTGGAGCGGACACACCGGAGGGATCGCGGCACTACATCGAGTCATGCTGGCGATGCTGAGGTTTTGTCCCCTGTGGGTATCTTATGGATTTGCCTCAATATTTCTCGTGCCGGGCTACATGCTTTGCTCGCGCAAAGGTCGTGAAGGTGTAAAATCGTTTCTCAAACATGCGCGCCTGCCCTACGGCCCGGTCGCTCTTTACCGCAGTTTCAACAGTTTCTCACGCGCAATCATTGACCGTTTTGCCGCCTATGCCGGCAAGCACTTTGACATCACTCTTGCCGCCAACCATCATTTTCTCGAGCTCGAGTCTTCTACAGGCGGCTTCATCATGCTCGGTTCGCATCTTGGCAACTATGAGCTGACCGGCTACTCTCTCAGACAGACTCACAAACCGCTCAACGTAGTTTTGTTTGGGGGAGAAGCAGAAGTCGTGATGCAAGGTCGGCGCAATCTGTTTGGACAAAAGAGGATAAAAATAATCTGTGTTACCCCCGGGAGCCTCGACCATGTGTTTGACATTAGGGCTGCCCTCGAACGTGACGAAATCGTATCTATCGCTGCCGACCGCACATTCGGGTCGTCAAAAGCCGTAGATGTGATGTTCATGGGCGAGCAGGCACCGTTTCCCTTGGGTCCGTTCATCCTTGCTGCTACCCACAACACACCTGTCTTGGCTGTGTTTATGCTCAGGAAAGGTTACAAGCGCTATGAGTCGGTGTGCTATCCTGTCAAACTTGATGAGAGCGAAATCACTCTGTCGGTCAGACTCCGTGCTGAGGTACTGTGCAGACGCTATGCGACGATCCTTCAGCAGGTAGCGCTTGACTATCCCGAGCAATGGTACAATTACTATGACTTCTGGAAGCGATATGAGTGAGGCACGGCACTGTGTGGTTATCCCCACGTTTAACAACGAAAGGACAATCGGCGACGTTGTCAGCCGTTCGCTCGAGTGCGGCCATGATGTGATTGTAGTCAATGACGGCTCAACAGACTCCACGGGCGACCGCCTGAGAGAATTCGGCAATCGCATAACCATTGTCTCATACAATGCCAACCGGGGCAAAGGATACGCGCTTGCACAAGGACTTAAACGTGCTCGCGAGCTCGGCTACTCTCATGCCGTCACGCTCGACGGCGACGGACAACACTACCCCGAGGATGCACATCTGCTCATCGCCGAGTCGCTCAAGCATCCCCATGATATAATAATCGGCCGCAGAGGCGAGCATGACGGCTACAAATCGACGGGGTCAAAGTTTGCAAACGCCTTCTCTAATTTTTGGTTTGCCATCCAGACGCTCACACGTGCGCGAGACACGCAGAGCGGATTCAGGTGCTATCCGTTAGACACACCGCGTCCGCGGTTTTACACCCGCCGTTACGAGGCCGAGCTTGCAGTGCTGATAGACGCCCGATGGAAAGGAAGACAGATCAGATACGTGCCGGTGAGAGTGTTTTATCCTGAGGCGTCAGCACGTGTCAGTCACTTCAGACCGGCTGCCGACTTTACACGCATCAGCCTGCTGAACACCATCGTCACCCCGATGGCCTTTATAATCGGCTACCCGATGATGTTTGTCCACAAGTTCAAACGTTTGTGGATGAGCCTGATCGGCTACACCGTCTTTGCAATCGGCACAACAATCATCGTACTACCTGCCGCTCTTGTACGCTATTTGACTCCGGGAAGTCCCAAATGGTATGGGCATTTGATGTCGCGGGCATGTCGGCTTTACACACACATGATACCGTTCTGTCACTTCAGATATGACACTTCGGCGGTCCAGGACCTCGCTCTGCCTCGCATAGTAATAGCCAATCACACAAGTCTCTTTGACATCATCGCCATCTGCGCTTTGCTTCCCGACACGGTCATGATGGTTGGCGATTGGGTGTGGCGCAATCCGTTGCTGCGCTTGATAGTACGCCCCATCGGTTGTCTTCCGGCGAGCGAAGGTGTAGATAAAGCGACCGAGCACTTTGGCAAAAAAATTTCGGAGGGTTACAGCATCGTCATCTTCCCCGAGGGGACCCGTTCGGTTGACAATAAAGTTAAGCGATTCAGGACTGGTGCATTTGAGTTGGCTATCAGACTCAAAGTGCAAATATTGCCTCTTAAAATTTCGGGAGCCGGACAAGTGCTGTCTCGAAATGACATCCTGGGGCATCCCGGCGACATCGTCGTCACCGCCATGTCCTGTATCACGCCGCAAACCGGAGAAACAGCTTCGGAGCTCAAAAAAAGAGTCAGAAAATTATATTAATTTGCATACATCAGAAATTTTGTCTACCTTTGGAGTGACAGAAATCTGTTGAACTGCCATGAAATATTACAGCACAACCGGACAGTGCAATCCGGTAGACTTACGCACAGCCATATCGGACGGTATCGCGCCCGATGGCGGTCTGTATATGCCTGCCTCCATACCTCGTTTACCCGGCGCATTTTTCAACAATATGCCCGAGATGAGTATCCCCGAAATAGCATATGTCGTAGCTAACACGCTCTTTGGCGATGAAATCGACTCGGCTTCTCTAAAACACATTGTTGACGACGCACTCAACTTCAAATTGCCCCTCGTCTCACTGACCGACACGCTGTTTGGCATAGAGCTTTTTCATGGCCCCACGAGGTCTTTTAAAGATATCGGGACGCGATTCATGTCCCGGTTGCTTCAATACTTTGGCGCGCTTGAAAAACGCGACCACAGGCGCACGACCGTGTTGGTGGCGACATCGGGAAACGGTGGAGGATCAGTGGCCCGCGAGTTTCTAAACTATCCCGACATCGACATTTGCGTCGTCTACCCCGCCGGCAAGCTCTCGCCCGTCGAGGAGGCTCAGTTCACTACCCTCGGTCACCGTGTGACAGCAGTGCGGGTCGCCGGAACATTTGAGCAGTGTCAGAACATGATAAGACAATTTTTGCTCGACAAAGAAGTCACCGCCAAGCGCCGCTTTATTTCGGCCAATTCGTTCAACATTGCACAGCTTTTACCCCAGGTATTTTACTACTTCTACGCATACGCTCAGGTAGCGCAATCCATGCATCGGACGGCATCGATAGTGGCAGGTGTACCCAGCGGCAACCTCGGCAACCTGGCAGGCGGCATCATAGCCAAGGCTATGGGACTGCCGCTCAGCAGATTTGTCGCGGCGAGCAACCGTTTCATGCTTTCAAAATTCATTTCGGGCGAACCGACCGCACTCGAGATGAATGACATCTCCACATCGGCAAACTTTCACCGCATACTACGCATGTATGACGGCTCAGTAGACCGCTTGCGCAATGATGTGTCAGATTTTCATTGCACCAACGAGGAAATCGCGACCACTATAAACTCTCTTTATAATGAGGCCGGCTATCTCGTCGAGCCTAATGCTGCCGCCGTCATACACGCCATGCAGCACGATCTGAGGCCTAACGAAACAGGAGTCGTAATACTGCCGACACATCCGGCAAAGAAATCCGAAGTCATCAACTTCATCACAGGGCAATGTGTCAACATTCCCCGCGACCTGTCAAAAACATTGCGTCAGCCCTCACACGCAATTAATGCGGAGGCTGACATAGCATCACTCAAAAAAATATTATTACACTAAATCAGATATATATGGCAAACAAACGCGAACTCAAACAAATGATACGCCGCGCATGTGGCGATGTAGCCGTGGAGGCTATCATGGCAGACAATTATCTCGAAGGGTCTGACACTCAAGCTCTCCGCCAAATTGTTCTTAAAGCCGCAATGCTGCAACAAAGCTTCCTGGCCCACACTACATTTGACTTTGACAAAGCACGCCGCGACTATGACAACAAAGCCGAGTATAACAAAGCACGCCACGACTACTATGCCAAGGCCTACCGCACACTGCGCTCAGACTTTGTAAAGGAGCTGCAACAGCTGGTCACCGAGCTCAACGCCGCGATCCCTGCTGCTGTTCGTGAAGCCGTCAAATGAACATCTCAGGCTTAATACTGCGACTCGCCGGATGGAAGGTTGACATCACAGTCCCCGACTATCCCAAGTGTCTCATCGTCGTTGCGCCACACACTTCTAACCTCGACTTCATCATCGGCAAACTGGCTTACGCCTCAGTGGGGCGCAAAGCCGGATTTTTGATGAAATCCACCTGGTTTTTTTGGCCGCTCGGACCGATATTCCGAGCCATGGGAGGTGTGCCTGTCAGCCGAGGAAAAGACAGACGGACATCGCTTGTCAGCACACTTGTCGAGCGTTTTAACAACACCGACCGCCTCGTGTTGGCCATCACGCCCGAGGGGACCCGCAGCCGCACATCAAAGTGGCGCACCGGGTTTCTCAACATCGCGCGCGCAGCTGACATAAAAATTGTTCTGGGGATCATCGATTTTGGAACAAAAGAGGTCATCATCCGCGACACCTTTACCCCGACAGATGACAACGAGGACGACATGAGACGCCTGAAAGAATACTATCGAGGCCGCATAGGTCGTCATCCCGAAAAATTCACAGCTGACTGATATGCTTAACCAGGATTTAAAAATAGCCGCTATCCCGCTCAATATAGTCTGGGGCGACAAAGAAGAAAACATGCAGGCAACCGAGCTTGCCATGTCACAGCTCCCGCAGGGGACTGACATAGCTGTTTTGCCCGAGCTGTTCAGCACCGGCTTCATGCCTGAGCCCGACTCGCTTGGGCGCATGGCTGAGCCGACAACCGGTCAGACAATGAATCGCATCCTTAATCTGGCCCGAAAATACAACTGCGCCATCTCAGGCAGTTTTCTCTGCGTCGTAGGGGGTGTCTACACCAATCGGGCCTTCTTTGCCGAGCCCTCAGGTGAACTGACCTGCTACGACAAACGACACCTGTTCTCATTGTCTCCAGAGACCACGTTATACAGTGCGGGTGACAGGCTGTCACCAATAGTGCGCTTCAGAGGATGGAACATAGCGATGATCATCTGCTATGACCTCCGCTTCCCCGCTTGGTGCCGCAATGTGGGTCAACAATATGACATCTTGCTCGTGCCTGCCAACTGGCCGCATGCACGCGGATACGCATGGCGTCATCTGCTGATTGCCCGTGCTATTGAGAACCAAGCATACGTCGTGGGCACAGATCGCTCGGGGGCAGATGATTATGGAGTATATGACGATTTGACGTTCATCATTGACCCGATGGGCGAGCCGGTTGGCAAACCCATAGGCAAATCGGGCATAATACTTGCAGATATCAGCAAAAACATCCTTGAAAAAGTGCGCACGCGCCTCCCCTTTGGCGCAGATGCAGACACATTTAAAATAGAGATGTAACCGCCATTTTCGCAATTGTCAGATTTTTTTGTAACTTTGCACGATTTTTAAAACTCAGTAAAGTCAGATTAATGGCAGACAACTCACTTTTAAGTCGCCTTGACGGCATCGAGAGTCGATATGAAGAAGTCAGTACCCTCATTACCGACCCGGCTGTCATTGCCGACATGAAACGCTATGTCAAGCTGACCAAAGAGTATAAGTCGCTCGAGGCATTAGTCGCGACAACGCGCAAATATCGCACTGCCCTAAAGGACATTGAGGAGGCAAAAGAGCTGATAGCTACCGAAAACGACCCCGACATACGCCAGATGGCCAAGGAGCAGCTTGATGCCGCCACCCTTTCCCTACCCGACCTTGAAGAGGAAGTGAAACTGTTGCTCATCCCGGCCGACCCCGAGGATGACAAAAACGCCATCGTCGAGATTCGCGGAGGCACGGGCGGCGACGAAGCCGCTATCTTTGCCGGAGACCTGTTCAAAATGTACACCCGCTACTGCGAGTCAAAAGGTTGGAACGTAGCCGTCACCAGCTACAACGAGGGGGCTGCCGGCGGATACAAAGAGATTATTTTTGCCGTCAGCGGTGACAATGTCTACGGCACTCTGAAATATGAGATA
>CAZKYR010000014.1:0-15120 GCA_964557035.1 uncultured Bacteroides sp.
ATGGCCTCCACGTCGTTGTCAAGCGAGTCGAGGAGGGCGACGTATGAGGTGGCGAGTTTGTGTTTGGCTTTGAGTGACACCACTTGCCAGTAGGCGGCGTCGACGGCATAGATGACGTCGTTTGACTCAGAGTTGCGCATGTCGATGGCGAGCTGCTCGGTGAGCGACGCTATTTTGTTGAGGGCGATGATTTTGCCACCCATGTAGATGGGCTGTGTGAGGGTGACAGCGCCAAAGAAGACATTGTGGATGTCGTAGGTCATCGACTCTTTGGGAATGAGCGCTACCTCTGAGGGGATATATTGGCCGTCGGGGCCTTTGACCGGCATGTGTGTGGCCGGGTCGGTGACGAGGTTGAAGTCATACGAGCCGGTGGCGGCGTTGAATGTCTTGATTGGGAGCAGTTGGTCTGAGCCAAAGATGCTGATTTCCTTTTGGTTGTACATGTATCCGCCGGCGAAGTCAAAAGCGGGTAGATATGCTGCGAATGCTTGTTTTTTGAGATATCCGGCGCCTTTGATCTGCTCGTCGTGCACGCGCATCTGCTTGTTGTTGGACATGGCGAGATTGCGACATTCGGCGAGGGTGAGGACGCGAGGCTGCGACTGGGCATGAGCGATATGCCAAGTCGGACACAACGAAAGGATAAGTGTCAGTGACAAAAGTAGTTTACGCATGGTCGTGTTTGCGGATAAATAGTTGAAAGCCTGTGTAGACGCGCGGAGCGTGTTCAGGTCTGCGGATTTATAACCTTGTAAACCTTAAAAAGGTTTAGACAAAGTTAATAAATAATTTGTTTCGTAGCTACTGTTGTGTCGCAATTTGGCTCTATTTGCACGAAAATTTGTGTGAAATGACTGATTTGAGGTTGGGGGTGTGCTTAAAAAGTGTTAACTTTGCGGCTGACAACAGTTGTCTAACTTTAATAATCATGAAACGACTTTTTGTATTTGTGGCGCTTGCATTTGCGCTCGTTTGGCTGACAGCGTCGGCTGAGGATAATGGTCGCGCCGCACGTCAGTCGCGCGATGTGGCTGTCTATGGTGTTGCTTTTTACAACCTTGAAAACCTGTTTGATACCATCCCTAACAACCCGTTGGGCCGTGACAGTGAGTTCACGCCGTCGGGTCCGCGCAAGTGGAACGGTGCAAAATATTGGTCAAAAATTTCAAATCTTGCCCGTGCCATCACCAGCATGACGACAAAAACGACCCCTAACGGTCCGGCCATCATCGGTGTGTCCGAGATCGAGAACCGTTCGGTGCTCGAGGACCTGGTGCGCGAGGTTGACCGTCAGCTTGTCGAGCAGGGTCGTAAGACTTGGAATCTTCAGATTGTGCATCACGACAGTCCCGACCGCCGCGGTGTGGATGTGGGCTGTCTCTACAACCCCCGCATGTTCATGATGATTGATGTGACCAACACGACGTTGCAGATCCCGTCTAACCCCACATTCAGGACGCGCGACCAGATGTGTGTCACCGGCTTGTTGGGCGGAGACACTCTGAGCGTGATCATCAACCACTGGCCGTCGCGACTGGGAGGCCAGGAGCAGTCGTCTTACCTGCGCGAGGCAGCGGCCAAGATGGCCAAGAACACGGCCGACTCACTGTGGCGCATACGCCCCAATCAGGGCGTAATCGTGATGGGCGACCTCAACGATGACCCCCACGACCGCTCGTGCGCAGTCGCCTTGGGCGCTAAAAAAGATATGAACAAAGTGGAGGCGCACGGATTCTACAACCCGTGGTGGAAGAAGCTCGACGACGGCATCGGCACCCTGGCCTACAAGGGGGGATGGAACCTGTTTGACCAAATCATCGTGTCGGGCACTCTCCTTGAGGAGAACAACGGCGACGGCCTGCACTATTACACCTGCAAGGTCAACAATTTTGACTTTTTGATTGACCGTGAGGGTACGCGTCAGGGCTATCCGCTGCGAACCTTTGCGGCCGGCGTGTTCCTCAACGGCTACTCTGACCACTTCCCAACGGAGATATTCCTCAAAAAATATCGTAAGACAAAGTGATGCAGCGCGTACTGTTTCATTCGACAATATTCGGGCCTATACACAGTCGTCGCCTGGGCACCTCCCTGGGTGTGAACCTGACGCCCAACGATGGCAAGATATGCTCGTTTGACTGCCTCTATTGCGAGGCGGGTTTCAACGCGCAGGGCGCGGGCACGACGGGCTTCGCACCCCGCGAGACGGTGGCGCGTATGCTCGAGGAACGGCTGTCGCAGATGAGCCGCGACGGCGAGCGTCTCGACGTGATCACATTCTCGGGTAACGGCGAGCCGACACTCCACCCCGAGTTTGAGGGGATTGTGGACGATACGGTCAGGTTGCGCGACAAATACTTTGAGAATGTCAAGATCAGCGTGCTGTCCAATTCGACCCGCATCGACCGCGAGGATGTGTGCCGCGCGCTCAAGCGGGTAGACAACAACATCCTCAAGCTCGACTCTGCTATCGACGAGACCATCCGCATAGTCGACCGCCCAAATCAGCCGGCGTTCACGGCTGAGAAGGTGATTGACCGCATGGCCCGCGAGTTTGGAGGCGAGTGCGTGGTGCAGACCATGATGTTGCGCGGCGAGTGGGACGGGCACGAGATAGACAATACCACCGACCGTGAGGTGGCGGCGCTGATTGAGGCCTATCGCCGCATCAAGCCGCGCGAGATAATGCTGTATTCGATCGACCGCGCTACCCCCGCCAAGACGCTGACAAAAGTGCAGCGCGAGGAGCTGCAGGCAATCGCAGAGCGTATCACTGCCGAGACAGGCATAAAAGTCCAAGTGGCATGATGACACCCCCGGCTATCCAAAAAGGCGATCGCATCGCCATCGTGTCGCCGGCGTCGGCTGTAGATCCGGCGTTGATTGACGGCGCGTGCCGCACCATCGAGGCACGCGGATATGAGCCGGTGGTGATGCCGCATGCCAAGGGACGATGCGGCACCTACTCGGGTACGGTCGACGAACGCTTTGACGACCTGTCGGCGGCCTTTCTCGACCCCACTGTCCGGGCAATCGTTTGCAGCCGTGGAGGATATGGCGCCGTGCATCTGTTGCAGCGACTCGACCGCTATTATCTCGAGGCCGACCCCAAGTGGCTCGTCGGCTTCAGCGACATCTCGGCGCTACACGCGCTGATGCACCGCCACCGCCTGGTGTCACTACATGCGTCGATGTGCAAAGGACTGTGTGACAGCGAGTCTGAGTCTACGCGCCGCACCTTTGAACTGCTCGAGGGGGGAGACAACCACTACAAGCTGCCACCTCATCCGCTCAACCGTACGGGCGACACGTCAGGCGTGCTTCTTGGCGGCAATCTTGCCGTGTTGCAGGCACTGATCGACACCCCGTATGACGACCTGCAGACCGACAGCATCCTGGTGATCGAAGACATCGCCGAACCGGTTTACAAGGTCGACCGCATCCTCAACCAGTTGCGGTTATCAGGCCGGTTAGAGCGCATCAACGGCCTGATAGTAGGCCAGTTCACCGAGTATAAAAAAGAAGGCAACCACGACGACATGTACGCCATGATTGCCGATATTGTCGAGCCGTATGATTTTGCCGTAGCCTATGATGCCCCGTTCGGTCACATCGACGGCAACATGCCCCTGCGCCACGGCGCCGACACCCAGCTGACCGTCACCCCCTCAGGCGTCACCCTCCTCAACTGATGACGTTGTCGGGAAGAGGGGCGGTGCCGGTGAGCCAGGCGTAGGTTTGGCGCATGGCGGTGGCGACGGCGCGGGGGGTGAAGCGTTGGGCTACGAGCTGCTGGCCGCGGTGGCCCATTGCGTCGAGTGTGGCGGCATCGAGCGATACCATGCTGTCAAGGGCTGTGGCAAGGGAGTCGATATCGGGTTCAACCCACGCTCCGCATCCGTAACTATCGAGTATCTCCCACGGGGTACCAGTGGAGGCTATCACGGGTATGCCTTGGGCAAGCGCCTCAGTCACGACCATGCCGAAGTTCTCTGATTTGCTGGGCAATACCTGTATGTCGAACTGCCGCATGAGCCGCGTGAGTTCGTCGCCGCTTTTGAAGCCATGCCAATCGACACGCCCGGGTATCAGTCGGTCGGCCAGGGCCTGCAGTGATGCGCGATAGGCCCGGTCGCCGTCACCGATAATCGAGAGGCGCACGTCGGGAATCTGAGCGGCGGCGCGGATGAGCAGGTCGATGTTTTTGATGGGATCGAGGCGCCCCACAAAGCCGATGGTGCGGGTGTCGCTGTCGCGGTGTCGCACCGGCTCGGGGATAGTGTCGGTGTCGATGCAGTTGGGAATGAGGGCGATGGGGTTGCGCAGCCCGAAGTCGCGTATGTGGCGCACCTCGGTCTCGCAGGTGGCGTGCAGGCAGTCGGCATGTTGGAGGTCGCGGCGCTGGAAGAGGGGGAGGATGATGCGCTTTTTCCAACGTGATACGCGCAACGCCTGGGGATAGAGCATCCCGTGCACCGAGAGCATATATGGCCGCGAGGCGGCGCGGGCGGCGCGTTGGGCATAGTGGGCCGGGAGTGTCCACAGGTAGTTGCCGTGCAGTAGGTCATACTCGCTGGCCGTGTCGGCAAGTGTGCGGCGCATCGAGGGGGAGATGAGCAGAGGCGTGCGCATGTCGCGCGGCAGCGTGAGGATGGCCGGGTCATCGGCCACGAGCTTGTCGCCCCGCGCCGGCTCGAAGGTGAGCACGCGCGCCACTGTATCAGGCAGTGAGTTGAGGCCCTGCAACAGATTGAGCGTGCAGCTGCTCGGTCCACCCGACGAGCGGCTCATCGAGGGTGTTATGTGAAGTATTTTCATTTGTTGTCCGATGGTGTCGTGCTGTCGAGGATGCTCAGGTAGGCTTCGGTCTGGGCGCGGTCGCGGTCGTTCCAGTCGATGGCGTCGACGGCGCGGCGGTAGCGCTCATAGTCACGGGCAACGGTGTCGAGGGCACGCTGCAGGTCGGACGGGTCGTCGTGACGGAATATCTCGCCCGAGCCGTAGGCGCTGACCATATCCTCGCCCGAGCCGACGCGGTCGCTCACCACCGCGGGGAGTCCCCAGTAGAGCGCCTCCTCTACCACGAGACCCCATGTCTCTGAGTAGGAGGGGAGGATGAAGATGTCGTGAGCCTGATAGATGTCGCCGAGGCGGTCATTGTCGACAAATCCGGTGAATGTGATATTGGGACGAGCCATCGCCTTGAGCTCATTCTCGAGCTCGCCGGCGCCGACGATAGTCAGCGGCAGTCCGTTGTCGTTGAAAACTTTGACGAGCAGCCGCAGATTCTTCACATCGATCAGACGACCGACATAGAGGTAGCGCAGGGGTGAATGGTCGGGCTTGGGAGGTCGTCCCGGCTTGTTGAAGATGCCGACGCTGCCGGTGATGCGTCGCTCGCCCTTGAAACCGATTGCTCCGAACAGGCGGTCGTGTGGCTGACCCGAGGGGAGAGCGGCCGACATGCGGTTGATAAACAGCCGCTTGAGCCACCCTTTGATACCCGACATGTCGACATCGATGATCGATGACTCGCAAATCACGACATTGCGGCGGCACGGCGAGATGAAGGCATAGAGATTGTATTCGTTTGCCATCCAGCCCGAGAAGAGTACCCGGCGGGCGCGGATGCCCCGCATCAGCCTCAGCAGTGCCGCAAACGTCCTGAAGTGCGAGCGGCGGTTGGCATCGCCATGATTGATGAACTGCCAGTCGAACGACCAACTGCGGCTGTCATCGAGCACCGTGTTAACAGCCTCGGAGCCATATCCATACAGCACCAACAGCACCTTCGCTCCCCGCCGCGCGATTTCCTCGCACAGCCTCAGCTTGTAGAACGACGGCGTATTCGTCAAATACACGATGTCATACTCGCGCTTTCTCATAGCAGTTCAAATTTTAATTTTTTGACTTCCTCTTCGTCGGCGCGGGCATAGGTGTATCCGACGCCGAGCGTGAGCCAGAACATGTAGCACAAGAAGCTGCCGCCGGCATAGATGTAACCCTCTGCGCAAAGGTGAATGACGAAGACCATTATCAGGCCGAACAGCAGCAACGCCTGCGAGTCGTCTCGGCTGCGGCGGTAGAGCCGCTTAAGCGTGGAGAGGACGATATAGCCCACACATACCGCGCCCGCCAGGCCGGTCATCGAGAGTACTGCGAGCCATCCCGAACCGGGTTCGACGATGCCATGATTTACTGAATATTCCTCAGTGTATTTCGTGTCAATGGTGCTAAATCCCATGCCGAAAATCGGGTGTCGTGACCACTCCTCGATACGGTGGTCCCAACGGTCTTCGCGTGATGCAAACATGCTCCCCTTTTCCATGTTATATTCATTTTTTTCCAAGAGATGTTCGGCAAAGTCGCTATACACGGGGAAAAGAGCAGCTAAAATAATTATGACACCAAACAGAAACGACAACAGCTTATTAAGGTGTTTTTTGTAAGTAAGATAGGCTACTGACAGAGAACCCACAACAGCCGCGGCGAAGGCAATTCGCGATGCACTCAATAGCATGCCACAAAGACATGACAAAATACACAGCCAAATAATCCAGGTGTTGCGCTTTGGCCTATTTGGGTTGCAAATCAAAGAAAAGAGATAAACGATAGAGAAAGCGCAAATAGGAGATAGCAGCATTGAGTGTCTGGTCAAAGCACTGAACCAACCGGTAGTATCTATGGAAATATTATCATCTACTCCTCCCCAAGCAGTCAACATCAAGTTGATGCCAAGCATATAACAAATAATCGATGTTACGCCTATGAAAATAAAAAAGCAAAATGAGAGTTGAAACACTGATAACCTGAATTTGATATCCTTAGCAGATGTAAAAACCGGGAAGGCAGTGATCAGAACAATAACAAATAAAGTGAGGCGTTCCCAAGGTTTAAAAATTGGCGATGGATCATTGATTATCAAACTTAGGAAACAGCAGATAATCAGTGCCATGCCGATTATATTTATTTTTTTAAAATTGAATATACAATAGCATGCAGCACAAATCAACGCTATATAATATAAATTAACATGTAGGGGCATGAAACCCCATAATAGAGTTGATGCGATTACTACAAATAAAAATGCAAAAAAGTTATTCTTGCAGTATCTCAGCAATAATTTTAAATATTCAAACATTCAAGAAAATCTTTGCACAGTTCATTAATATCACAGCTGACAGCGAGCCGTTGGGGGCGGCGATCATTGTATCGCGCGGCTATCAGGCCGGCTAACTGCCCGACATCGCCGGGCGGATAGGACCAGTATTTCAATTCGTCTTGCGGCAGATACTCAGTGGCGCCCTGATGAAACGGGATGATGAACGGCGTTCCGCATGACGCTGCCTCAGTCGCCACACACCCGAATCCCTCAAAATGCGAAGGGAGTACAAACAGGTCGATCGACCGGTAGAAATCGGCCAATCTGGTGTGGTCGACTTCTGACTCAAACGACACTAAATCGCTTATCGCGAGCTTGTCAGCCAACGATTTACAATTGTCGAGCTCAGGGCCCGACCCGACGAGCCTCAAGCGTTTCTTCACTTCGGGCGCCCTCATGTGCCAGAGGGCGAAGGCCTCAATCAGTTCATTTTGTCGTTTCCACGATATGAAGTTGGCGATATTACCGACTGTAAACGTGTCGCTTGGCCCGGGCTTATCTATAGCGAAAAATTTTGACCGGTCGACGCCGTTATACAGCACGATGCTGCGTTTTATCGCCGTGGTTTTGAAGTCAGAGACATTCGTCAATCGGTCGAGATAAGGACGATAGGTCTCGTCAGGCGATGCGCCGGGGAAATTCAAAAGATTTTGTTCGACTGCACGGCTGACGCACACATGGCAGTCGACTTTCTCAAAGATGCCGATGCTTTTGCGGGCACGATAGCGAACGTTGGGGCGCCAGTTGGCGAACTTGCCGTTCAAGATCGTATACGGGTCTTTGTCGTGATGCTGCAAAAGAACTTTGATGTCGCTGTCGAGATCTTTGAGAGCGAGGCCGTAGGCGCCGAATTGCGACGTGTGACAGTGCACAGCCAACACCTGTGACGGGTCTATGCCAAGCTCGCCGAACTGTTTGAGAAAACGACGGGCATTTGAGTTGTTGAAAAAGCCGTTGAAGAGGTAGCTCGGTGTCTGTCGGGCATAGAACTCATAGACCTTGACGCCGCCATACTTATACTCGCGGCAATGAGGGTCGCGGCTCTCCTTAAAGACAACCACCTCGTAGTCAGGACGCAATTTTTTGATGGCCTTGACCTGATCATATATGAACGGGCCACGGAACGAATCGGGCGTCGGGAAGAACGGCGTGACTACGATGTAATAGCTGCGTCGTGGTGACGCAACAGTTGTTTCCATTGTTTGATTATTTTTGGTCGCAGGTAATCTGATGACCGGCGCAGGGCGCGTTGCTGCAACTCTTTCATCTTCGCCGGGTTATTCCAAAGCTCGATGACTTTGTCGGCATAACCGTCGGTGTCAAAACAGGGGACTGCGACGCCCCCGTCGGATATGATTTCGGCCGGCGAGACAGGGCAGTCAAACGTTATGGGGATGACCCCGTGATACATCGCTTCGATAAGCACCATCCCGAACCCTTCGCTGTCAGAGGTGCACAAAAGCAGGTCGGCATTGCCGTAGATCACTGACGGATCGTTCTCAAATCCCTTGAATGTGACATTGCTTAATCCGCGCTTGGCTACAGCCAATTCGAGGTCTTTTCTTTCCACGCCCTCACCAAAGATGTCGAGCCTCACGTCGGGCAGCGCAGCCGACACGCGTTGCCAGATGTCGAGCAGGCGCCACACCCCTTTCTCGACGCTCAGTCGGCCCACAAAAATGGCACGGCGCGAGCTCAGGTTTGATATCTTCTCGGTGGGTCGGTCGTAAGGCAAAAAGTTTGGTATCACACAGATACGGTCATTTGGCGCACCGAGATCGACAAGTTCGTCGCGTCCGGCCTCAGTCAGTGCAACAAGACGGTCGACACTTTTGAGCCGCTCGTGCAGGCGGCCAAAGCGTTTGCGCATGGCCACATGCGACATCAGTCTGTTAATGCCTGACTTCTTAGCGATTATATCAAAAATCGAGCTCTCATACCCCCTCACCGACCAGTGAAACACAGCGATGTTGAGCCAAGTGCGCCCGTTAGTCTCAGGAAGAAACCTCATCGCCTCGTATGTGAAATTGATCAGCGCCCGTGCTCCGGTCTGTCTCATCAGGTCGCCAAGCATCCGTTTCATCGCCCCCTCCCGACGGTGCGAGCCTGTCAGCAGCTCAAGGCGGCTCTCCGGGTGAGCGCCATAGCGCGCGATAGCCTGCGGCTCGATCCAAGTGACATGCGGTGGTAAAGGTCGCATGGCCGCCGGCTTTAGCGCCACAATCGTTGTTGCCACCCCTGCACGGTTCAAGGCATCGGCCAGACCGAGAGCCACCAGTTCGGTGCCCCCGCGGTTGTCCATAGCCTCAATCACAATGATCGCCTCAACGGCGTTTATTTTCTCCGATAACAAATCCAAGATCAAGTTTGCGTAACAACGCAGTCATTGCAACCGACACCGCGATTGAGAGGACGAACATGAGAGCCATGAGTACCCACATGTCTAGATAAGAGCCCACCCAATGTCTCAGCAAATAAATGACAGGCACATGGAAGAGGTATATACCAAAGCTATATCCGGCTATCGTGCTGATGATTTTTTGCCATGTGTCAGACAATGCGATTTGACGAGCTACCACAATCAAAGCAGAGCAAATGAAATAAGGAAGAATTAGTGAAAACGTAGAATCAACAAAATAATTTGATGATGCTACAATAGGCACTATGCAACAAACGCATCCTGTCAGTCCGATAAGAAAGGCATTGCGGAGTGAGATTTTGTCAAGATAGCGCACCATGATCATGCCCAAAATGAAACATGGCCATTTTCTAAAAGCCATGTGAATACATAGTAGATTTAAATTTGGCAACAGCCAACTTTGAGTCAGTGTCCAAACTGATGTCAAAGCAAACAGAATCCATAGATTTATCTTCAATCGGTCGGCAACAAATTGGAAGATGAAAATAAAGAAAAGAGCCAACAGATACCATAGATGACGACAATCTTTCGCTAATAAAATCTTCATCCAAGTACTTGGATCAGACCAACTTAAATCAGAGTTGGTGTAGACCAAAACCGGCAGAAGTGCCAAAAAACCGATGCAAAAATATGGCACTATGACACGCTTAAATTTATTAAAAATAAACGAGTCAAAATTCTGATAAACAGACTTGTTTTTGTTTAATTGGTACACTGCACCGCTGATTGACATGAATAAAGGCATGTGGAACAGATAGATACCAAATGTGACAGCTTGTGCCAATCTGGTGTCCTCGTGAGGGTGAGTTGTGGGCGTAAACAGGATGGTGATATGACCTATGACCACCAAAATAATGGCAAAAGCCTTTAAGACATCATACTCATTCAATTTGCGCGTGATAGCCATAAAGAGTCCTAATAACTATTAAAAATATTATGTGTGAAGATGGTTATTAATTGTTACTCCATGAAAAAATTAATCATAAGAGTAGCCACGTTTTAGGCGCAATCTTTTCACTGGTTAATGTTGCTGACCACACTTTAGGAGCAATTACGATTTTATCGCGATGCTTGTTTAATATAGCGCCCCAATAACTAAAGCTACTATTTGCAATGATATTATGGTGGCATTTAGACATTAAAATTAAATCTTTGAATGAATTCTCCCCTCTGTTCCAGTCTACAAATACGCTATTATTAGGTAAGTGCAGATTTGATTTACACCAGTTTACATCATCTGAGAAAATGAAATAACGTGCATCTCCAATCAAATTCTGCATTTTGTTTATCGCATCAGTTACATATTGCCCAACATCTAAAACATCAAAATAAGGATTACCGACATAATCTCCTCTCCTGATGTGAAGACTAACTGAATTACATTCATTCATTGTTGAGATGACAGCATCATTTCTATCATCCAAAGAATTATAGACAATTTGATGCTCGATTAACTCGCAATAGCTGTCTTCAATAAAGTCCGGCACTTGAAACCAACCTGCAAATTGAATCTTTCTATTGTTTTTTAAAATTTGTTCTAATGAATCAATACTATAGACTTCGCTGTCACTCACAGTTTTGTAACGAAGAAGCTTATTAGTCAAAATGCGTATCATCTTTTGGACGAATGGCTCTTTACCGATATTAGTCAGCTTCGAGCGTTTCAGGGATTCTATGGCAGAATCAAATCGCTCATCACGGAATATTTTATCCAATTCAAAGCCATTGTGTACATTGGCATAGGTGTAAGGGAAAAGTAGAGGTTGGACTTTTAGCTTAAGCTGATCCCTTGAGTCATGATTGGAAGATGTGTGGGGGGGGGTAATTCGCTTGTATACAGATAGATAGCATGCATACATAAACAGTTGATTACCTAATCCACTCGAAAATATGAATTTCATTATTTGAATATTTTTGAATTAAATCGTTGCTGAAGTAAATAACTAAGCACTAATTGAGTGTTTTATACTCTTTCAGTTTTGCGCAATAGTCATAATCAGGTTAATTGTTGACGCCGGCAAAATTATTGTCCATCTTGTCGGCATTTTTATGGATCATAATAGTTTTGGGCAAAACAGCAGTTGTATTTGGCATCATATCAGTCACGACAACGCAGTTGGCCCCAATGCGGCAATTATCTCCGATAGTAACATTGCCGATTATCTTTGCCCCGGCGCCGATAAATACATTATCGCCGATTTTGGGCGATCCATAGCGCTTATGCCCTGCAATTGTATTGCTGCCAATAGTAACTTGCTGCAAGATGGTGCAATTTTTGCCGATGCAAGCTTTTTCGGAGATATGTATGCCGTTAAGGCCGTGAGGCGTCACAGGATGAGGTTTCCCAATAGATGCGTTAAAGCCTATAAAAGCATTATATTTTCGCATCAATGCGATATAAACTGCTGTGGGGGTCGCTCGCTTTTTCTGTTGCAAATAAGACTTATATTGCCAAAAATCGTTATGTTTGGCATTTATATAAGCCTCTGCAAAAAATGAAATGATTTCAAATTTGAGCAGAGAGAAAAACAGTTTAAAATTCATTTTATCTGATTCGATTTTTGATGACCGATATTGCCTTTTTGGCAATCGCCTTTATCTTGAATGAAAGAGTCATTTGATCTTTAAAATAGGGCATCAGCTCAATAAAGAATTTATTGCCGCGCAACGCACCGATGTATGCGGTCTCGAGATAGTGTGACCGGTGTTGTCTGTAATAATCGATGTCAAATACATTCCGGAAGGAGTCGAGTTTACCCAGCGCGTCCAATTCAAGGAGTGTTCTTGCGCATTTAAAGCACACATTGTCATTTTTGACTGTATTTACACATACATTCAAAGAATTGTGTGCTGGCGTATAGTCAGCCAACAGTCTTAGCTTTTCTAACCGGGTAGCTTCTCCTCCCGCCGCGAAAAATTTGATTGGTCCGAACGATGCCGCCATGAGTGTAAGCAGGTCGTAATAAGCTGCATCATAGTCTTTAGCAGGAGTATATGAGCAATTAAATTCGCGATAAGTCAGCCCTGCGCTATAATAATAATATTTAACTCCTTGGGCAATACTCAATACGCAGTGCAGCATCGTGTACATATGGTTCTCTACATGTGAGTAGTTACCGCTATGATAAAAAATAAATTCAGGTATAGAAGAAGTTATTTCAATATATTCAAAATTGTTGTCGCAAGCGAATTTCCTTGCCATCTCACGCCGCCCCTCTTTTGTTTTACTAAGACCTTTTTCGGGACGATGAGAGCCTGCATCAAAAAAAGCGAGGTGTGTTATATTACCAGCTGCATTTGGCAAATTGGTGTGCGTAGCAACCGTATACAATGAGTCTACGCCGCAAGATATGCCTGTTGCCACTATGTCACCTTTGTTCTCAAAGGGTTTGATAACGGGAGCTTTGATCAATGGTGTATGAGCCTCGGCAGATATAGCCGGAATAAGGTGATAGTTTAACCCATACAGTAATTCATCGGTTATTGGCAAATCTGATATAAAGTCATATCCATTGCGTACAGCAAATATCAGAAGTCCGGTAACGATAGGATCTATACGATCTATACTCAGATATTTAGCGACATTGGATGATACGGTTGTATGAATCTCATCGTTGATTCCATTGATGACGATCGGCCATACGACGGTGTTGTTATCTTTGATTACCGGTTTTTTTATTTCTATCTTCTTGTTGCTCATATTTTCAATTTAAAAGGACACGCATCAATCAATGGCTGCAAATCAATTTCTCCGGGTACCCAGTCAGATGCTCTTTTTATAACTTGGTCTATGCAAGTTTCCCCATTTATAACCAAGGGGTTACAATCTTTGCCTATTGAAGCGTAAAAATCTTTATACTTTATTCGGTTTACAGCAAAGTTCGTTGGGAATTCTACCCACACAGACGGTATTCTATAAGATTCTGCGATGATAAGGCCGTGTAATGACGAAGATACGATAATTTCGCATCGAAGTATTTCATCAATAAAGTTATGCCAATCATCATACTTTGCTATTTGTATGTAATGAATGTTATTTTCATTGCCAAATGCTTTTTGGGCATCTTCTTGTTGGCGTTGACTATATTGTGGTATTATTCCAACTTTATATTTTTTTTTGATATTGGGGTTATAATACTTACTAATAAGAAGAGCCGGGTCACCATAAATTTCTGGACATTCGATTCCAAAGCTAATTAATTTTTGGCGAGTATATGGCCCCCGAACAGCACGTATTTCTGCCGGAGGTAAAATATTTTTAGTTGTACTGTCAAAAATTCCGGAACCCCATATAATCGAATTATTATCAGATAACATCCCAATAATAGAACCAATACCAAGTACATATTTGCGCCTAAAAAGACGAGTAAGAACTGATTGATTGTACATTAAAATAGGTTGTCGACTTATTTCTTTTAAAAACCAAAAATTAATATCATCACCCCAGTTGCAATGAATTGGTTTTCCATTATATCCAATTGATACAGATGCTTTTATTACTATTGGATTAAAAATTAATTCAATAAATAGGGCTTTTATAAGAAGGATGGTGCGCTTAAATTTATTTAGGAGATAAAGCAAAATAATTAGTGTTAATAATTAATATATGTGAGAATAGATGCTGTTTTTGATTATTACTAATTGCTATCTTAGAAATTTTGCGATTTTCAGTCGTGCTCGTTCAGCTAAGAAAGTAGTAGTAAATCTCGCATCCATTGCGATAACTATTTTCCCTTTATAATTAGTCATATTTATGTGGTGTCCTCCTTCTTTAAAAAATTTCTCGTCTGATGGAATTATATTAGTTAAATATTCATCTTCAATATAAGAAGTTGGTGTTAGTTCTTTTATGCGCATTAAGTGTAGTTGCCCGCCATATACTTTGGTGCAATCCTGACAGGGTCTAAAGATGGCATTATCAACACTAAATATCGAACCTCCGCATCGTGCATATTTATTGCCTGTAACAACGGGGTTATTAGGGTGCTCTGAAAATAAACCATCAAATTTATCTGAATAATATATGAATAATTTGTATGAATTATTTTCATATATCGAAGTGAATAAGTAATATATATTCTCGTGTATAAACAAGCAACTATCGGCAAAATCAAATGTTATTGATTTAACCTCTTTTTCATCCTGACGTTGAATAATCGTCTTGTAGTAATTAAATTTGGTAAGAGTGTCATCTGCTGCTTTGTATAATCTGATATTATGATCACATCCTGTTTCTGGCATCATGTATACTGTACCATTATGTTCAAAAACAAAAGGATAAGAGAAGTGGCACTCGGGTTCGTGGGTAATTGTAATTGGTTTACTCCAATTCTTAAGATCCGTAGTTGAGGTTTTCTTTATCACGCCGAGGCCTCTATCTAAAAGCATTTCTTCATAAAATAGATGTAAGGAACCGTTATGAACAAATAAAAAAGGATCAGCTTGCATCATTGGCGGATGGTTAATACTCATCCAATTAGGTCTGCTAAATTCTTTAATTATTGTGCGATTATATAGTTCCCGCAGGTTGATTAAA
>CAZKYR010000015.1:0-15114 GCA_964557035.1 uncultured Bacteroides sp.
CGTCCACCTCAAAGACCTTGATGAGTCTGAGGCCGCGTGAGCAGCCACCTCTTAAACCAACCTTTATCACTTTATCGCAATCAAAAATATTCGCTTCAAGCCGGTCTTTATCACTTTATCGCAATCAAAACATATTCGCTTAGACCGCTCACTATCACATTATCGCAATCAACATAAAATCAACCATATTCATTTTTACCGCATAACTCATAAATTTATCATTATCACAATCGCAATCAAATAGTATCTCAACAATCAGACAGACCCCCGAACGCTTGTAACGGCGATCGGGGGTCTGTTCTTAAGCTCCGGTTGAAATGTCAACGCCCGGTAGCCTGCAGATAGATGAGTTTTTTCATCTCGAACGCCCCATAGGCTTCGACAAACTTATCCTGTGCCTGCATATAGAGCGTCTGGGCATCAAGCAGATCGGTGAGGGTCGTGGTCCCGGCCTTGTAGAAATTTTGATTAAGTCTCAGATTCTCTTCTGACTGCGCTATCGACTCCTTCGCTATCTCCATCTGAGTATATGATGTCTGCAGGTCGTTCCACGCGTTTGTCATCGCGATGATGAGAAGCTGAGAGTCATCTTCGAGCCGGTTGCGGGCAATCTTTGTCTCGATCTGTTTTTTCTTGATGTTATGCGACCCGCCCCACCAATCGGTCAGAGGGATGCTCACCGTGACATATAGATTGGCAAACGTGTGCCCTTGCTCGAGAAGATGCTCATAGCTATAGCTCGCGCCGGCGGCTATCATCGGCAGGTTGTTGCCGACGGCTATTTTTTGTTCGAGCTCCTTGGCTTTCACATTTTGTGTCAGCAATCTGTGGGCAGTGGTGTGGTCAAGACATTCTTCAGGATTTAAATATATGTCGTGAGGGAATTCGGGCATGAGACCCGGTTCCAATTCAAGCGCCACATCGACCGAACCTGTGGTGCCCAGGCCGACATACTGTGACAACAGCATCCTTATCACAGTTATGCCATTGTCGAGCTCGCTTCGGGCCGACAGCATTTCGTTGCGCTTGAGTTTGACTTCAAGGAGGTCGTTTGTCGTCGTGATTCCCGCCTCGACATAGCTTGTGACCTGAGCCGTGAGCGTGTCAAGCATCATGATGACATTGTCGAGGGTGCGGTGCTTTGAATGCAGCGACACGAGCTGCCAGTAATACTGCTCGACGTCGCGGCGCACCTCATCGGCGGTCATCAGCTGCTGCAGACGGCTGACCTCCTCGCCTACACGGGCCAGCCGGTTGCCGTTCACTATCCGGCCGCCCATAAAGACCGGCTGCACGAGATTGACGGTTGCAATCGTTCCTTTTTTGAGCACGCTCAGTTCATAGTCCATGTCGGGCAACTGCGGGTCGAGCAACGACAGCGGCAGTTCAAATGTATGTTGCAACATGCCGTGATTTGCCGTGAAAGCCGCACCGCCTATGCTCACCGACGGAAAATATTTTGTAAACACCTCGCGCGAAGTCTGTTCAGACGCCTTGACCGAATATTCTGCGTTGCGCATCCGGGCATTGTTTTCAAGAGCCATGTTCACGCACTCGTCGAGCGTGAGCTGCCGGGCACTTAGCAAACAGGGACAAAGCAGCATCATGAGAGCCGCCATGCTTATTATCTTTCTCATTTTGTGTCGCTTTTTACTGTTTTCTTATTCATTACCTTCCAATATAGCACGGGGATGACGGTGACGATGAAGAAGAATGTGATGATCGTTCCCCAAAAAATGACAGTACCCATCGGTCTCCAGAGCGGCGTGCCTGTCAATACCATCGGCAACACGCCCATCGATGCCGCCGCCGATGTGAGGAAGATGGGACGCATACGGCGTTCGGCACTGTGGAAAATAGACTCTTTGACCGTCATTCCCTCTGACCGCTGCAACTCCTCCGCATAATCTATCATGATGATGACGTTGCGGACAAGGATGCCCATCAGCGATATAAATCCGAGCGTACATGTCAACGAGAGTACTTCGCCCTGTATGGCGAGGCCGATACCCGCACCGGGGATACATAATACGATACAGAGCAGCAGCAACGCGGCGACAGTCACATTTTTGTAGTGCGACAGCAGGATGAAGAAAATAATCACCACCGCCATCATCAAAGCATAGATGATGGGAGGCCACATCTCCTCTGACTGACTGTAATCGCCGCCATACTCGAGCGTCACCCCGTCGGGCAGTTCGAGTCGGTCGAGACGCTCCTTGAGCTGATCTGTAACCGTCAAGGCAAACGCGCCACGCTCGACCTCAGAGCTCAACGTGACACAGGGAATGCCGTTACGGTGCGACAGTTGTCCGTAATTCCACGACGGCTCGATCTGCGCTATCTGACGCAACGGTGCCGACGCAAATCCCATCACCGGGAGCACCTCGTTGTTGAGGTCATCGACATCAGATCGCGATGATGTAGGTGTCTTCAATACGACCGGTGTCGCATACGTGCCATCCCACAATGTCGCCACCGGGATGCCCGGATCTGTGTAGCGCATGGCAAGATTGGCCTCAAGCATCATGTCGCTCATTCCGAGACGCGACATGGTGGTGAAGTCGGGTGACACCTGCGCCGCAACGAGCGGCGACTTGAGACTGCTGCTGACAAGGTTGATTTCTGGAATCGAACGCATCACCGCCTCAACAGTGTCGGAGACTGATTGTAGCGCCGAATAATCATCCCCCTTGATGCGCACCTCGATCGGATATGCGGCATTGGAATAGGACAATTGCTTGAATCTGATTTTTGCCTCGGGGAAATAATCGCGATATTTCGCCGTGTACTCATTCAATATATCGACCGTAGCCTCATTGCCGGTCGTGTTGACAATGAACTGAGCAAAGTTCGGTCCGCCTACCTGAGGCGCATATGTTGTCTGGAAGCGCGGTGAAGAGCAACCGTGAAAGTTAGCTACCGACACAACGCGTTCATCACGCCTCAATATCGAGGCGAGGGAGTCGGCGATGACATCTGTCTTTTCAAGAGGTGTGCCGGTGGGCAGATATATCTCGACCGCAAACTGGTTACGCTCTGCAATCGGCATCAACTGCATCGGCCGCGTCATCAGCAGCCACGCTCCTCCGACGGTCAGCACCAGGGCCACCGCCAAAACCGCCCACGGGTGGTTGAAGCAGACGGCTATAATCTTGTTATACCCGTTCTGCATCAAACGCAACAAAGAAAAATGTTTCTTGCCTCCGGCGGTGTCGCCGTCAAGTGCGCTCACCTTAGCCGGCTTTATGAAACGATATTGCAAGAACGGCACCAATAGTTCGGCGATCAGCAACGACCCCATCAGGATCAGGGTTATAGCCCACGGGAAGTCGGTGAGAAAATCACGGAACATACCCGTCATCGTTATCAGGAACGGGAAGAATGTGATCGAAATGGCCAGGGTAGCCGAGAAGATCGACTTCAGAAACTCTGAGGCCGATCTTATGGTCGCCTCCTTGCGGTCCATCCCCTCCCCTATCAGTTCGACATAATCATCGATGATGACTACCGAGTTGTCCACAATCATGCCCAACGAGACAATAAGACAGGCAAAAGTGACTGTATTAAGCTCAATGCCGAACACATAGAACAAACCGAGCGAGATGAAGATCGTGATCGGGATGGTCGCGGCCGCGATCAACGCCACCCTTATCGGCAGGAGCAACACGATGACGACTATCACAGCAATCACAGCGATCAACAGTTCTCTCAAAAAGTCCATCACGCTGCTGTTCACGACTTCGGGCTGATTGGTAATCCTGAAAATCGTCACATCTTCGGGCAACTCAGACTGAAATTCATCCAACTGTTTCTCGTCCAGACGTCCCATCTCAACTATGTTGTTGCCGCTCTTCATCTCGAGCGAGAGCAATATGCACTTGCGCCCGTTGTTGGTGATATATGACGTCGGCTCGGGATACTCGCGTTTGACATCGGCGACATCCCTGAGCCTGACCACGTCGCCCGCCGGGGTGGACATGACGATGCGGTCAGCGATGTCTGCGACACTGTTTATCGGGCTGTCGACATAGATCGGCGACGTATATGTGCCCGATCTTATTTGGCCGCCGGTGGTCTGAAATCCTGCCGCAAAAAGTGTCGCCGCCAATGTTTTCTCAGACACGCCGTATTTAGAAAGCCGCTCGGGATCGACCGTTATCGATATCTGCTCGTTTTGCTTGCCGTAGACTGTCATCGTTCCCACACTCTCGACCGTGCGCAGACGGTCTTGCAACGCATCCATGTAATCACCGAGCTCACGATAGGTCTTGTCTTCGCTCTCCATCGTGATCAGCAGGGCCGATGTGTCGCCGAAGTTTGATATCACCTCGACCGCCAACACGCCCGGCGGCAACTCACGTTTCACGCTCTCAAGCTCGCGGCTGAATGTGTTCCAGAACGAGTCGGTGTCGGTGATCTTGTCATCAAGTTCGACAAATATCATCACCATGCCGTCGGTTGCGTTTGAGGTCGTTTTGACTTTGTTGACCTCCTTGAAGCCAAAGACAAAATTCTCTAACGGTTTCATCACCTGCTGTTCCATCTCGAGTGACGACGCACCCGGATAGACAGCCACCAGCACTCCCTCGCGAATTGTGAAGTTAGGAAATTCATTCTTATTCATTGTCTGCAGTGCATAGATGCCGAACGCCACCAGTATGCACACCATCAGAACAACGACATTGGCATACTTGACGCCCCATGCCACAAGCGGCGAGTTCTTGACCGGAGGGAGCTTGCTCAACAATCCTCCGGCGGGTTTGTTTTCTGAAGGTTTCATCAGATGCCTGTTAATTGATTGATGTTACTTTTGTGTTCTGTGACACTTTTTCCATTCCGGCGACGATTACCCGGTCGCCGCTTTTTAATCCGTTCTCAATCACAATGCCGTCGGGCAACATCGCGCCCGGCATCACGACACGCTTTCGCGCGACGCCGGCCGAGTCAAGCCAGACAAAATGTGAATTGTCGGCAGCGAGCAACACCGCGCCGACCGGCACGATGATTCCCTCTGTGACAGAGGCGTTGTCGATGCTGACATCACATATCATTCCGGGCAGCAACTGACGGCCGGCGTTGTCGACACGATATTTGACCTGATAAGAGCGTGACAGCGGATTGGCTGCGACCCCTTTCTCCACGAGGACACCGCTATAGACAGTTTCGGGCGACGCTTTTGCCGTTATCAGTGCTGTCGAGCCGTCGGCAAATCCCGAAATCTCGTCTTCAGGAATAGAAATAGAGACCTTGACCGAGTTGATGTCTACAATTTTGACGACCGGCACTCCGGGCGCCACCGTCTGGCCGACAGACGCCATCTTCTCTGCCACAACACCCGACACAGGTGCATACAGGCGCGCGTCATCGAGAGCTATGCGCGCTATCTCGGCCGCGTTGCGGGCCTGACTCAGCTTGCTCTGCACCTCAACCCACTTCATATCGGGCAACGAATTGGTGTCATGCAGCAGTTTCATTCTTTCATAAGCGTCGTTGGCCTGATCCAACGTAGCCTTGGCGATATCATAGGCACTGCGCAACGAACCGTCGTCGAGCGTGCCGATCAATTCACCCTTCTTTACATTATCACCCTCAGAGACAGACAATGTCCTGATGGTTCCGGCAGCCGAGAAGCTGACCACGGTGCCGCTGTTTTCTTCAACCGTGCCCGAGTAACTATAATTCTCGTCTACCTCACCACAGGCTACGGTCATGGTCTTCACCCTCACGGCCTCGGATTTATCCTCATCTTTAGCCCTATCGTGTGAGCATCCTGACAGCGCAACCGATAAAATTGTCAGACCCAGAGCCCGACATACCAATTGATAGTTCATATATGTCATCTTTTTTGTGATTAATTTAAATTGCAAAATTACTTCTATTCTCCACTCGCGTAAATGTCAAGAATATTAATAAAATTGTCAGATGGTTCGATTATATCACAAAAAACATTGTCTGATACAAAAATTTTCGCTTATTTTGTACACACCAAACATTTTGACAATGCAACGGCTGATAAAATTTGAAACCGTGTCACTCGGGGCTGACCACACCGGCCCCCATATATTGGACATGACCGGCAGGTGCGCTTTTGCCATCTGCCTGAAGGGGGTATTTGAAATCAAGATGCTCAACGAACGCTACCACGCCGATCGCGGGTGCATGTTTGCATGTATGCCGTTCGTGAACATTGAGGTGACACACGACGACTCACCGTGTGAGATTCTCCTCGGCTACATTTCGCTCGCCGATATACCTGCAATGATCAACCGTTGGATAAACACCGGCAATCTCATAGCCATCCAAAACAGCCCGCTAATCAAGGTCGCAGACACTCAGCTGTGCCGGCTTCTGAATCTCATCAACAGCCACATCATCGAGGAGCGCCGTAGTGGCGACGAGCCACACACTCGCATCTCACAACAAATCCAAAATGATATAATCGAATTTGAGAGCAAACTGATAGTCGCTCATGTTTTAAAACTATTTTTTGACAATCTGAGGCTTAAGCCGGGTGGCAGCACTCACCGCGACGTCATTTTCCAACAGTTCATGATTGCCCTGTATGACAAACACCGAGAGCACCGCGACGTCCGTTTCTATGCCATGAGGTCGGGAGTCAGTCTCAAATATTTCTCGACTGTCATCAAGGAGCTCTCAGGCGAGAGTCCCTCTGACTGGATTGAGACAGTTGTCGTTGGCGAAGCCAAAACAATGCTTAATAATATGGAACGGAGCATCAAGGATATTGCCACGGTGCTCAACTTCCCCGACGCACCGACGTTCACAAAATACTTTGTCCGCGTCACCGGCATGACACCAAAAAAATACCGCAAATCAATCCAATGACATTGCGGTCACAGTTTCAAAACCTGTCTGTGATACTCTTATTGCGCGCTGACGACTTGGCTGAGCCGATTGATTGACAGGTCTTTTTCGAGGATGCGGCCTTCCGAATCGAGGATGTAGATGGCCGGAGTAGCGCGTATCACATACTCTTCGTTGGCGTCGATGTCGCCGTCGGGCGAATAACCGACAGTCCACTCGGCGGGGAACCGGTCTTTGACTTCAGCCGCACCGCCCTCTTCCTGGCCGAATGCGTTGATGGCAATCACTGCCACCTCGCCGTCAGCCTGCGCCTGAGCAAATGACGGACTGTCACTCATAATCTCCACTGCCTCCTCGCACACTGTGCAGTCAGGGTCATACAGCACCAAAAATCGCAGTTTGGCATCTTTGCGCGTGGCAAGCATCGAGTGGCTCTTGCCGTCCGTGCCGACAAACTTGAAGTCAGTGGCGATATGGCCTACGCGGTTTTTTAGTATCTGCTGCCTGTACTCCCCGAGACGCGCCAGGCTTGCCATGTCTATGCTCGGCTGTGCAGACAAAGCATTGATGAACAGCAAATAAATCTCGGGGTCATATTGCGGTGAATCAGGATAATAATAATAGTCGTACGCATAGTCGTTTATCGCCGCGATTGCCGCCTCTGAGGTGGCGGCCGCGCTCACCATGCCACTGACGGCCGGCACTGCTTTGTCGGCAGGTGTGATGGCCAGAATCGTGCCGTAGGTCGCCATACACTCTCCCATGAATCGCTCGGACCGCAGCAGGAGTGTATCGTTCCAGTCCATGTTGTCCCAATAGTGGCGCGACAGATAAGCGGCCCGATCTTCAGGCGTAGTGAGCGTGGCCGGAATCGTCGGCAACGGCAGCTGATAGGTGGCCGTGTCGCGCTCGACCTTGGCGGTATCAGTCGATGCCGAGGCGCTCCCGGCGCTGCACGCCATGATGCAGCAAAGCACGGCCGGCACGATGAGACAGTATTTTATGGCGGAGAAACGGCCGGTAATGTGACGGAGCATGGTCTTGTTGTCGTTAGGTTGTCAGAATTTGTCTTTCACACAGCGTATCGAGCCGTAGTGTCCCGAAATCTGCGTTACATTGCCGGCCTTGGCTGTGGTCGGGACGGTTATGTTGACCCACGGGTAACGGAGGCGGAATTGTCCTTCGCTGAACGAGTGCGGGTCGCGACCGCTGGTGTCATTGCCGGTGTTGTTGATCAGGTCGACGCCGCCACGGTTGGTCTGCTGCCAGAACACATAGCGTGTACGGCTCATGATGTCATCGTTGCGGGTGAAGACTCCGCACTGGAACATCAGACCGACCTCCGAGATTGTCGGCGTACGCCAGCCTTGGCCAAATGTGCGTGCACACAGCGATTGTCGCTGCGGCGTAGACTCGCTGCGGCGATTCTCGGCATCTATGCTCGTCAGAGCCGACGATGTCCAGTCAGGCACCGTGTAGCTGTTGCCGTTCGTATATGAGAATGTCTTTTTGGGACCTTCGTTTATGTTGCGGTCGGCATAATAAAAGCTCTTTGCAGGGCGATTGCTGTTTGAGAAGGTGGTCACCACGCCCGACAGGTCCTTGTTCTCAAGAGCGGCACGGATGCAGTTGTCATTGAGGCGGTTGATGTCAATATAACCGCCCGCGTTTTTCATCGACGAGCTCTTGGTATTCGTCATGAAGGGAATCCAGTTTTGTGACACGGTTGTCAGATCGGTGCCGAGGTCGCGAACACAACGCACATGCACCGCATAGGCATAACTGCTTGACAACAAACCGGTCGACGGCCCCTCCTCGGCCCACAGCACCGTGTTGGTGTCATCACCTGCTGCTCGGCTCGCACTGATATAGTGCTTGTACACCCACTTGCCCTCATTGGCCTCCTTTTGGTATATACGCGCCTCGGTGGGGAGTCCCGAGTTGCCGATATAGAGGTTTTGCAGCTGCTCGATTGACGGCACATACCATCTGATTTCTGTGGCGTCTATCTTGCCGTTGCCGTTGAGGTCGCGGTTACGCCCTAAGCAGGCAGCTATCTGCTGCGCCAGGCCATAGTTTGAGTTGAGCTTGAGGTTACCCGAGATACGGTAGTGAAGCGAGTTCTCATATTTTGAGCTATAGTTGAGATAGTCGCTCCAGTTCTTTGACTTGAAGTTGTCAAATGCCGGTTTGCGCCCGTACTGATCGGTGGTGTAGAACGCATTCTTGCATTCGCTGAACATCGATCGTTTGCCGTTGGCATTCTCCTGGGCGATGCGGATGGTGCGACGGGCCGAGGTCCAATCAGTGCCTTTAAACCATGTCTGGGCTGCGGGCAGCGTAACCGGCTGGATAAACTCCTCTACACTCTCGGTGCCCCAGGCCTCATATCCCGGCTCGGGTTTATAGATCGTGCGGATAGAGCGTTGTGCAAACACACGGCGCGGATTGGAGAATGTCGATTGCTGATCGTTGCTGATTCGGGTCGCCGGGAACATCATCACCTTACGGTCTGAGACATTCACGAACTGGCTCCAATGTATCGAGCCGGTCGTGCCGCTCGCGCCATGATTCATCAACATGCGGTCATTCCAATTGTTGCCATAGTAGTTCTCTTGCGCAAACACGGTGTAATAGTATGTTTTTCCTTTGTTTGCCTGATTCTTGGCTATCTCGGCCAAATCCCACAGAAAACGGTAGATCGAGAGCAGATAGGGATTGTTGCTGCCGTTGAATTTTTTATACACGTCGGCATAGTTGATTGCCCATTGCCAACCCGAGTCTGTCTCGCCCGTCTGGTGGCGATAGAATTTCAGCCAGTCGGCAGCTATACACGCCAGATTGTTCATGTCCATGTATCCGCGCTTGTTGGCATAGGTGGTCGACCCCGACTGCAACTCACCGGTCGTGAGGTTGTAGACGCCCCACGACGCTGAGTTCTCGTTCACATACGCGTTTTGGTTGTTGGCTGAGATGGCAATGCTGTTGTCGCGCTTGAGAAACATGGTGGCATCCACGCCATAGGCCGGCGCCACGACGCGAAAACCGAGCAGACCGCGCTCATACAGCTCGCGTATCTCCTCGTAGGTCATCGAGAATGAGCTTTGACAATAGTGCGAGTCAAAACGGTGGCTCGAATCGGTGTCCATCACCAGCACATCGCCCTCGGCATCAGTGCGGTTTTCGACCTTTTTATTCACCTCCACCGTGATTTCGCGGATGCCGTTGACGGTGATGTTGTAGGTGTACTGCCAGTTGCGGAGCGTGCGATAGTCGGCAAAATCAGTGTCCGAGTCGTGCCCGAGGAACACAAAGTATGTCACCTCACCGCTGACATTGCCCGAGCTCACATCCGCACCGGTCTCGTCAACATAGCCCGACTGACCCGAGTAGGTGCCGTGTATCACAAGATAAGGCGCGCCATCGGGTGCGTTGGTGAAGTTTTTGTATCCACCCTTTATGTCGCTCCACGCCGCACGCTGACCGTATGTGCTGACTGCCTTTGACGACTTGCGGTCATACTCAAGCAGGTTGAAGCCAAACGTGTAGCTGTTGACTCCTGTCTCGTCAAAGACACCTATCGTGCCTGTGTTGATAAGCGTCGTGGCCACCGATGCGTCCGTGCCGATGCTGTAGAACACCGGAGTGGTGCGGGGCAGGTTGACCAGCTCATAGCTGTCGAGCGTGAAGACGCCCCCCTTTGAGCCGGGTCCTTTGCCGTTGATATTTATCTTCACCGACGCCGATGACGGCACAAAGTGGATGCGCCCCGGGAGCTTGCCCGAGGTGTAGACAATCTTGCCCGACGGGTCAAAGGTGTCAAACGTCACGTTGTATGAGGCGTTGTAGGCTCCGCCCATGGTCGATATTTCGCTGTCATAGTGGTTTTCGCGGGCTTGTATGGCCAACAGCTCATCGCGTGTCTTCACAGCCAGCACTTCGCTGAGTATTGGCGATGATTTGACATCGATATTGGCCACTGCCATCAGATAGCCCTCCCCCGCCGGCACGCGCATGTTGAGGATGCCGCCGTCCGAGTCTGACCCGGGCTCGAGAGTCATCGAGGCGAAATCGTCGGTCGAATATTCGGCCACACAGTTGGTGATGCCCTCTGAGATGTCAGTGAAATAATAGCGCTGCAGTAGTTTGCCTTGTGCATCAAACGCCAGCACCATCATGTCATAGATCTGAGGGTTGATTTGGCCAAGTGTGCGCGACATCACCTCGCGGTCGCCGGCCCGGGGAACCGTGAATGCTATTTGCACATCCACAAGCTCGCCGTTGGCACTCACGACGGGGTCAAAGTCATCAGTGCAACTCGACAGAGTCGCACTGATGATCGTCAGGGTCAGTAAGGAGATGTATTTGATTATATTATTCATGTCAGTCAAACGAGGGGACGTTAATGGTTTTAGGGAGCGGCTCAATGACGTCAAAGTCAACATCAAACAACGGTCTGATCGATGTGACCGTATAGCGATAGATGTGGTTGCGCACCAGGTTGTAAGGCTGTCCCGTGGCCGGATCGTTAAGTTCAAACTTGGCTGTGAGCGACTGTCCGGTCAGCAGATGTTTCATCTGCAGACGCACGGCAATATTCTTGCCGGCTGCCGTGCCCATTATGCGCGGATTGTGCTGCTCGGGCATATAAAGCATCATCGATGTGCCGACGCCCGAGACATCGCGCATCTGCACGTCGCCGCCCCGCCAGTCGAGATTCATTTCGTTTTCTTTGGCAAACGGATTAAACATCTCATCCATCGTCAATTGCTCGGTTGATGTGTGTGATGCCACATTCTCAATCTTAGGCGAGGCGTAGCTCACCGAGTAGAGGGTCGAGCCGCCGTCAACCACCACGGCACTCTCGATTTGCCACAATTTTTTCATTTGCTCGCTCAGACGTATATCAAGTCGGGCCACGCCTCTGAGCAGCCACAGAGTGCCTATGTCCTGCGTGGATTTATCTGGCGCATTCGTCGGCACCGTGAAAGTCTTGAAGCCCGAAAATGGCATATAGTGAGGCTGCTGCAACAGCACCGGAGCATCTGAGGTGTTGCGGAATATCACAGCCGACGCGCTCACAGGGTCATATATTCCGCTGTTGACATTGGCATTGGCCATCACGCTGATGCGATAGGGATGATCGCGGCGCAAGGCTCGCGTAGATATTTTGACCCGCCACGTGCCGTCGTCATTTTTCTCGATCAGCATCGATGTCACCGGACTCGAATGGTCTTGGTCAAAATGATACACCTGCTCGTTGGTCTCCGCGTCATGAATAAAGACATTGAGCCAGCTGCCGTCAAATAATCGGTCTTCATTTTCGATGCCCGGCTCCTCAGGATGGTTGTCAGGATTAGACGACGCCTTTGTCGCCGCACGCATCAAGTCCATGTCAAACGCCAACGTCACCGCACCCGCATATTCATCCGGCGCCGGCTCCAAGTCGCTGCTGCAACTCGTCGCCGCCGTCAGCAAAACTGACAGCAGGATGAACAAATATTTCAGGCGGTTGATTTGCATCGTTTGCGTTTAGTGTGTTAGATAGAGGTTTTGCAATTATTCGGTGACATCCACGTCGTTGGGCACCACAATCCAGTCATTGATGATGATATGGGATGTGACCCACTGCAGTTGCTCGTCAAGGAAGAACGTCATGTTGTACTCATCCTGTCGGTCGAGATACTCCTGGTTGTCCATCTCTTTGTTATACTGTCCTTTCACAAGGAGGGCATAGTCAATCAGGGGCACTGAGAGCACTCGCGAGCCGTCAGCATGTGTGACCGTGAGCATCGGACGTGTGCCGTCCATCAGACGGCTTGTGGTCAGCTCGGCAATCATCGCGCCGAGCGTTGCGCGCGACACCTCCACCGTGCCCGAGTTGGTAAACCAGGGGTGGTAGGTCAATTGTGCATCCTCGCGCAGGGAGTTGTCATGGTTGAGCCATCCGTTTGAGTCGGTGATGGTGACATTGAGGCTGCTCATGTCGACCGGCTCGCCCGATAGTTGCTGCAACACCACGCGCACATGGTTGGTGTTTTTTGTCAGGTTGAATGTTTCGCGGTGGGGATTGCTTTTTGCCGCATAAGGCAGTTGCACACGCCGCAGAGAGTGAAAAAAGTGTTCTATGTCGTTGTATATATGGCTGTCTGCATCGCGGTTGACACGGCAGTGATAATCCTCGAGGCGGGCCTGTCCCACTTCGCCGTCATTCACAACCGAGCTCAGGTGGTAGTCGCCGGCCCAGGTCAGCACGTCATACGTGCCGGGCTCCACATCTACCATGAGCGAATTGCCGCCGATGAGATCGTTTTTGGCTACACGCCATTTATAGCGCAACACGCCGTCGGTGTCAAACATCAGGACGTGTACCGATTTTACTGACGAATCAAAAGCGTCTGCCCACTTCATATTCATATCGTAGGTAAACGTGAACAGATTGGCGCTTTCCACACAGTCACTCTCCTCGTATATTGCACTACAAGCACCGAACACCGTGCTCATCGCCGCGATGATCATCACGTATAGGCTGCGTAAGATAGGACGTTTTTTCATATTGTTTGTGTGAGTAAGTCAGCTTAAAATTATAGGGTGAGAGAGAATTAAAAGTAAAGAAAAAATATCGGCCTGCCCTCCGGGCCGGGAGCCTCCCCGTGCGGTCGGGGCAGGCCGATGGCGTGTGTGTTAGGATTTGTGTATTAAGATTCTACATCAACGTCCCAGTTGATAACATGCCAATTGAGGATGTTGACCTGAGCTGCCACAAATGACTCGAGCTCGGGATCGGGATTCTCGGGATTCTCGTGGTCGCCCGAGCCACCGGGTGTACCCAGGCCGGCGATAGAGTTGATTGAGACGACATAAGAGTGGTTACGCACTACGCCATATACGTTCTTGCCGTTTGCATCTACTGCATGACGGAGGTTGACGATGTAGTAGCATACACCCTTGTTCCATACGCGGATGTTGTCAAACTCGGGGATTGCGATGTCTTCGCCATCTTTGGTGTAGTAGGTAGCTACGTGGTGGCGTTTGTTGACCTCGGTCGAGCGTACGAACTTCACGTCGGCAGCATCACATTCAACATGGTTTGCAACCATGGTGCGGAAGTCGTCGGTGGTGTAGAGAGTGCCGGCCCAGCTAACCAGGTCCTGAGCAGTACCACTCTCATCCACGATGGTAGCGGCGAGAAGCACTTTGGTTGCCTTGGTAGCTGCCAGCTGGGTGCCTGAGATTGCAGGCTCGAGGGTATTCTCGTAGCAATAATCCACATCACCAAACTCATTTGAGAGCGATGACCAGTTAAACTTGGTGCTCAACTCAGCTTCTCCGGTCGTAGTGGCCCAGCATGAACGGAACGATTCGGGGAGATTCCAGCCGGTGAAAGGCACGTTGTCTTTGTCAATGTTCTTGAACACAAATGCACGGTCGGTGGTGGCATTGAGATCCCAGCCATTGATTTTAGCATAGAAGGTTTTGGTTACCTGATGACCCTCTGCGTCATAGACGGGACGTGTAGCTACGACAAAATGACCTTTTTCATTTGCTTTGCCTTCGGCGGGTTTTGACACCACCTGCACTTTGGCTGCCAGACGCTCGAGATAGATTTTTACGGGAGCTGCTTTGGCATCCTCGGGGTCTTTTTTCACATTCTCAAGCTTGATGTCGCTCCAATACTTGATGTTTGTGCCGTCGGGGCTGTAGGTCGACGATGTCATTGCGAAATAGCCTTTAGAGCCCAGATCCTCGGGCTGCATGGCAACCTTGGCGTAGAGCTCGTCGAGGCTCAGGTTTGCATAGCCGTCGAGATTGGCAGAGTTGGCGATAGCCACCATCTTAGCGGGCACTGTGCCGTTCCAGCCTGAGCCGACAGCTTTACCAAGTACCAGAGTAGCCGTATAAGAATTTGAAGAACTCAGGGACATCACCGGCTTAACCTTGTTTGACGGAGTGAGTGTGCCGTTGATGTTATTGTTCTCCATCGTGAAGGCGCTGCCGTCAGCGTTGAAGAAGTAGAACGCGATGTTGCGCAGATAACGCTCGTTATCCGTGCCCTCGTCAAAAGATGCGCCTTCGTCACCTGCACGCGAGGTAAAGTCGGGGAGGTTTGAAAGTTTAACACAGATGTAGCTGTCACCGGTGGTGTCCTGATTGTCGACGTTCGCGGGCTCATCGTTTGAGCACGACATGAACACCGGCATGCTCAGCATAGCTACTGCTGCTGCAAAAAGCTTGGTTTTTTTCATGTTGTTAAGTTTATAAGATTGGTAAATAATAAGTTGCTAT
>CAZKYR010000016.1:0-14939 GCA_964557035.1 uncultured Bacteroides sp.
ACGGCTCCTCGTTAAAGGCGCGCTCGGCGTTGAGGCGTTCAAATTCGCGCCAGGGGAGCACGATTTCGACTCTGATTTCAAACTTGTCGGGCCAGCCGGTGCCGGGCGCAAGGGTGAGGGGGATGCTGCGGATGGTCTTGACATTCTCGGTGACCACATCTCCGCGTACGCCATCGCCACGGGTGACGGCGTGCACAAGACGGCCATGCTCATAGATGAGCGAGATGCTGGTGCCGTCAAATTTCATTTCGCCTACGATGTCAAACGATTGGCCGCCCAGCGATTTGCGTGTGCGCTCATAAAACTCGTTGACCTCACCGATCGAGTAGGTGTTGGCGAGCGACAGCATGGGGTAGCGGTGCTCGAGCTGCGCAAATTCTTTTGTCAGGTCAGAGCCGACGCGGCGTGTGGGCGACAGGGGGTCGTCGGCCTCGGGATGTCGGCTTTCGAGCTCCTCGAGCTCGTGCATCAGCATGTCAAACTCGCGGTCAGAGATTTGAGGGGCATTGTCGACGTAGTAGAGTTTGTTGTGGTGCTCGAGCGCTTGTCTTAGCTCTGCGATGCGTTTGAGTTCGTCCATATCAGGCAAAATTAAGGCCGGTGACAAAGCCCGGCCTGTATGATGAGATGTTGATTATCAGTGGAGTGTTATTCGAGTACGCGACGCGCGCCGACATAGCGTGCGGCATAGTAGGGGGCAGAGGTTTTGTCGATGCGGATGCCGCCGCTGGTGGCAGCATGGATAAAGGTGATGACGCCGGTCTCGGGGTCGGCCGAAATGGCGATGGCGACATGGCCGATGGTCGATGATTTGGATGCACGTCCCTTGAAGAACAGCAGGTCGCCGGGTTGCACGTCGTGTGTGTTGACCTCCTCGCCCTGCAGGTATTGGTCGCGCGATGATGCGCCGAGCGACACGCCAAACTGTTTGAATACATAGCCCGTGAAGCCTGAGCAGTCAAATCCTTTGGGGCCTTTGCCACCGCGCACATAGCGTGTGCCGATGAATTTGCGGGCGTAGGCCAGGAGGTCGTCGGCCATGGGGTTTATCTCATCCTCGGGCCCGAAAAGCAATTCCATGCCGGCAGCGCGGACAATGGTGTTGGTGTTCATCAGGTCAATCGAGGCGATGTCGTCTTTGTGTTGGTTGTCATGGCCGGTGTGTTGCGGAGCCGCCACAACCGAGGGGATGGCTGCGAGGGCGATGACAACGGCGCTGACTATTTTTTTGAGCATTTGGTTTAAATAGATTTAGGTGAATACAGACGGTTTAAAAAGCGATGTGATAATGATTGGCCTGTATTTTTTTACTTGTGCAAAATTACAAAAAATCGGGCGCTTTTGCAAGTCGTTGCGAGCGTCCGATTGTTAAAGTATTTTAAAGTCTGTTTGCCGTTCTTAAATTAGAGTGTGAAGCGAGCGATCAATCAGCTTTAAAGCCGAGAGCGACGGCACGCCCTACAAGGTCAGGCATGATGGCCGGGAGGTCATCGGCCGGCACCGCTGTCTCTTTGCCGTCAACGGGGACGACGACGTCGGGCGACTGTATATTCCCCATCCGGCGCATGTCACTGAGGATGGTGTAGGCCAACTTCACCGGCTCGATATCGATCGATTTGGCTTTGTTGTAGCGGGCGTAGAGTATCGACGCAAGGTAGCTGAGGATGGCGTCGGCATGGCTGTGGTCTTCCTTCCCGGGGACGGGAATGAGCTCAGGGAGCGAGCCCAGAAATGACGTGATTGCCGAATTGAGAATCGCGATGACGGCCACGTCGATGCTGCGACAGGTGTTGAACTTTTTGTCGAGCGACATCTGCCACAAGGCCGTGACGGCTGTCGTGAACGCATCGGCAAGCAACCCGGCCAACTGTAGTGACTGCACATGCAACATCGCTATGTTGGCAAAGTCGGCCATCAGCGCGTCGTCTATTTTCCCCTCATTGTGTCGCTCGGTCCACACTTCGTTGGCTAAGCCTAAGAGCATGCCCGATTCGCGGACAGCCTCCTCGCAGTTGCCGGTCTCTATGAGCTTGATGACATTGGCGATCTGATCGTCAAATATTTTATCCATCTGTCAGGTGATAAGTCGTTATTCCTCAACGTCGCCGTACTCCCACTCGGCATCGTCCCAATCGATCTCATCATCGGCCTCGTCATCTTCAATCGGCTCGGGCTCAAAAATGAACTCGTCCTCCTGGGGCACGCGATGGTTGATGTCGAGCGGTCGGCGCACGATTTCGGCGGTGTCAATGCGATTGCGGTCGTCGGTGATGGCTTGCCACAGGATGTCCTTGAGCTTGTCGATGCCCAGGCCGGTGACAGATGAGATGAAAACATGGGGCACGTCGGTCGGCAACGTGGCCTCGATTTCGGCCATCAGTTCGTCGTCGAGCATGTCGCATTTTGTTATGGCCAGCACACGCTCCTTGTCCATCAGCTGGGGATTGAAGCGCTCGAGTTCGGACAGCAATATTTTGTATTGGGCGGCGATGTCATCAGCATCGGCCGGAACCATAAACAACAGCACGGCATTACGCTCGATGTGACGCAGGAATCTGAGTCCGAGTCCTTTGCCCTCGGCTGCGCCCTCGATGATGCCGGGGATGTCGGCCATGACAAACGAGCGGTTGCCGCGATATGACACGATGCCGAGCTGAGGCTCCATGGTCGTGAAAGGATAGTCGGCAATCTTGGGTCGGGCGGCTGAGACGGCCGACAGCAGGGTCGATTTGCCCGCGTTGGGGAATCCTACCAGGCCGACATCGGCCAAAAGTTTAAGCTCGAGCACAATTTGGCGCTCTACAGCCGGCTCGCCCGGTTGCGCATAGCGTGGCGCCTGGTTGGTGGCTGATTTAAAGTGCCAGTTGCCCAAGCCGCCGCGGCCTCCCTTGAGCAGCTTGATTTCCTCGCCGTCCTCGTTGACTTCGCACAAAAATTCGCCTGTCTCGGCGTCGTACACGACAGTGCCGCACGGCACATCGATGACGACATCGTTGCCATCCTTGCCAAAGCTGCGGCCGGCACCTCCGCTCTCACCGTTGCCGGCAAAGATGTGCCGGTTGTATTTTAGCGGCAGCAGTGTCCACATGTTTTTGTTGCCTCGCAGGATGATGTGGCCGCCGCGGCCGCCGTCACCGCCGTCAGGTCCCCCCTTGGGGACATATTTGGCACGGTGAAAGTGGCGCGAACCGGCGCCGCCTTTGCCTGAACGGCACAATATTTTGACGTAATCGATAAAGTTTGAATCTGCCATAGTTGAAATGTTTATGCAAGCCCGACATCGGACTGCTGATATATTATAAACACCCGAACAGGTCGAGTCGTTCAGGCTCATCAGCGTGACAAAGTTACAAAAAAAATCGCAGAGCAGAGGAAATTGTCGTAAATTTGTGGCATGAAGAAAGTTGTCATAGCTTGTGATAAATACAAAGGGTGTCTGTCGGCCCGCGAGGTCGTCAGCTCTTGTGAGGTGGCGATGAGGCGTGTGTCTCCGCGATGTGTCGTTGTCTCTGTGCCGGTCGGGGATGGTGGCGAGGGCACTTCTGAGGCGTTGACAAGTGCCCTTGGAGGTGGACAGGTGTGCTGCGGGACTGTCGACGCGCTCGGCCGCAAGATCTCGGCTCGATATTGCCTCTCGGACAGCGGCGACACTGCGGTCATCGATATGGCGGCAGCTGCCGGACTGGCGCTGCTCGATTTGCCCGACCGCAATCCTGAGCTGACATCCACACGTGGTGTCGGCCTGTTGATTGTCGATGCTGTCGCACGCGGTGCACGTCGCATAATCCTCGGTTTGGGCGGCAGTGCCACCAACGATTGTGGCTTGGGGATGCTCGAGGCGATGGGATATGTGTTCAGAGACGCAGCCGGCAATCGACTGACGCCCGTCGGTGCATCGCTTGCTCATGTCGCCTCGATTGATGACAGCGGCGTGTCGCCTGTCTACCGCGAGGTCGTGTTCGAGGGGGCGTGTGATGTCACAAATCCGCTATATGGTCCCACAGGCGCGGCCGCTGTCTTCGCTCCGCAAAAAGGTGCGGATCACGATGGAGTCGAGCGGCTCGACAGGGGGATGCGCAACTTTGCCGATGTTGTGCGGGAAAAATATGGCGTTGATATGCAGACCATTGCCGGTGCCGGGGCAGCGGGTGGACTCGGTGGTGCGCTCGCCGCTTTTTTAGGCGCGCGGTTGCGGCGCGGTATCGACTTGGTGCTCGACCTGACACATTTTGACGACGCACTCAAGGATGCTGATTTAGTGATTACGGGCGAAGGGCATATTGACGCACAGACGCTGATGGGTAAAGCGCCGATGGGGGTGCTTGAGCGAGCGCGTCGTTGCGGTGTGCCGGTCATTGCCATTGCCGGGCGTGTGGATGACCGCGCAAATCTTCTGACAGCCGGGTTTGATGAGATTATTGACATCAATGCCTCTGCGTCAGATGACGCTGATCCACTTGACTCTGAGGTGGCAAAGCGGCGCATCGTCGACGCGCTTGTCAGACGTTTTTTGCACTAAAGCCTGTTGGCGCGTGCATAGTCCTCGGGTGTGCCTATGTCGAGCCAGCCTCCTTCGATGAGACATGTCGACACCCGACCTCCGCGAGCGATGATACGCTCGATCAATTCGGGTGCGTCGAGTCGTTCGCCCGGGGTGAGCGATTGCACGGTCGCACGCGAGAAGATGTAGATGCCGGCATTGGCTTGCCATGTGTAGGTCGGTTTTTCGCGCAGACGTGTCACCAGTCCCTCGTCGTCGGTCTCGACAATAGCGTATGGTACGCTGATGGTGTAGGGTATCACGCCCATTGTTACGTCAGCCCTGTCGCGGCGATGGGTGAGGTATAACTGCTCGATTGAGACACCTGTGAGCAGATCGGCATTCATCACCAGCACGTCGCGGTCTGAGTCGGGCAGCAAAGCAAGTGCGCCGATGGTGCCGAGCGGCTCTGACTCGGCGATATAGTTCACGCTGTCGCCCAAATGTCGGCGCAGCATCTCGGCTTTGTAGCCGACCGCCACATTGATGTCGTCGATGGCGGCGCGCCTGATCAGCTCGATGTTGCGGTCGATAATGGGTCGACCCCCCACGGGGAGCAAAGGCTTGGGCGTGGTGTCGGTCAGCGGTCTCAACCGCTCGCCACGGCCGCCGGCCATCAGCAATGCCCGCAGCGGCACGATGCAATCGTGCTGCGTCAGGTCGTACACCTTTATCAGCCGACGATCAGAGTCAATTTGAGGTAGCAACTTGATGCCCCGACGACGACATTCGGCCACTGTGACCGTCACATCGTCATTTTTGTCATCGAGGGCTGTGAACTCACGGTTAGCAGCCTGACTGACAAGCGTGTCGGGCGTCGCGCCTGACAGAAACGCACGCCTGATGTCACCATCGGTGAGTGTGCCGTGAAGCACCCCTGAATCGTCGGTGACGAGGAGCGTCAGCATGTTGCCTCCCAGAGAGTTGAGCTTATTGAGAGCCTCGCGAAGCGTGGCGGTGAGGTTGATCAGGTTTTTCATGACTGTGTATTGTTGGCAGTGATAAGATGGCGTGCTAACAGCAGGTCATCAGCGGTGTCAATGTCGAGGCTGCGTTCGCGCGGCATGATGCTGGGAACGCGACGCTCAAATTCGCCCATCGGCTTGCAACGCAGCGACTCGGGATTGATGACATAGACCGCGCCGTTGTATTGCCACACTTTGGGCACGTCTTGTCGGCGAGTGTACCGTCCGTCCCCCTTGGAGATGTGTAGGTGTCCGTCACCATCTGTCTCAAAACAGTCATAGTAGGGGTTGGCTGAGGCCTCGGTTACGCTCACCACCATGTCGATATCCTTGTTGTAGAGAGCAATGGCGTTTCGCACGTCGTCAAGGTTTCTGAACGGTGATGTGGGCTGCAACAGCACCACCATGTCGTAGTCTATCTTTTGGCTGTCGGCCCAGCGCATTGCATCGAGAATCACCTCGCGCGATCCCACGGTGTCACCTCCCAGTTCAGCCGGGCGCATGTATTTGACCGGCAGTCCGGTGCCGCGGGCGACATCAGCTATCTCGCTGTCGTCGGTTGAGAGAATGATGTGCCGGTCATCGCTGAGACATCGGGCCACATCGATGGTGTAGTGGATGAGAGGACGTCCTCCGAGGTCCACTATGTTTTTGCGGGGTATCCCTTTGCTGCCGCCGCGAGCCGTGATTATAAATAGCGGTTTACAGGTCATGGAATGTCTTTGTGCGAAGTGATTGTATGGGGGTGTGGGTTAGCGCATTGACGATGAGGTCGAGAGTGTCGTCGCGACTGTAAGGATTGGAGGTGTCGCGTGCCGATTTGCGACATTCGGGCGAAAGCGCACGGCGGATAGCAGACTCTATCTCGTCGCTGCCGTCACCGCATCTGATGACGCTGTCGGCGCACAGACGTCCTTGTTGACGTATGCCGATGTCGACAGTCGGGATGCCGGCCGACGGCACCTCGACGATGCCGCTCGATGAGTTGCCGACGACAGCCGCGACGCATCGCAGGACAGAAAGATAGCGTATGCGCCCGAGCGATGCGACGGCATGTGCCCGATGCGGGTTGCTCTCCACAAATTTCTCTATCATCTCTATCAGCGGTGCCGCTCCGGGGTCGTTGTTGGGGTAGGTGAAGAGCACCGGTGCGTCCAGGCGCTCGAGGGCATCGAGGAGCGACTTCATGCGCACCTCGGGCTTCACCTCGTCGAGTGTGGCCGGGTGATAGGTCACCAGGAGGGTGTCGGGGTGGAGTGTGAACCCAAGTGAATCCTCGAGCTCGGCGCGGGTCATAAGTGGTGTGTTTAGCGTGTTGTAGACACCGATTGCGCCGGTGTTTATGACGCGTTCGGGGTGTTCGCCCATCTGTATCACCCGGCGACGGTAAGGCTCTGTGGCTGTGAGATGCAGCGCCGACAGTTTGGTGATTGCGTGGCGTATGCTGTCATCTATCGCCCCCTGCGACACCTCGCCGCCCGCGATGTGTGCTATCGGTATGCGCATCACTGTCGCAGTCGAGGCCACGGCCAACATCTCGTACCGGTCACCGAGGATGACGAGCAGGTCGGGGTTGAGATGGCTCAGAGCCACTGCCATGCCATGCATGCATTCGGCCATGGCGTGTGCTGTCTCAGCACCGTTTTCTCCGGCCTCTGACATCGCCACCAAGGCGTCGGGCTCAAACCCGTCGGCTCTGATCTCGTCGACGGTGTATCCATGTCGCTCGCTCAGGTGCATGTTGGTGGCGACAATCTGCAGCTTTACATCGGGGCACTCCGTCAGCGCCCGGGCTATCGGTGATAGCAGCCCCCAGTCGGCACGTGTGCCGGTGACGATACAGATCTTTCTCATTTGACCGTGATGATTGTGCCCGACGAGTGTGCCGTCATGGCAGGGTTATATTGGCTCATGACTGTTGCTATGCCCGAGGCGAATTGTCCGGCATTGGTGACTGTCATCTCATACTCAAGAATGTAAGTGCCGCGTGGCAGTCGGTCGATGAACAGATTGGTGGCCGAATCGCGGTTTTCGCGATAGAAGCAGAGACCGTCGGCATATATCGGTCGCGGTGTCTGTTCGACAGGCTCGAGACAGGCGGCGCGGTTGTCGGTGACGGCGACATAGTCGAGTGCCTGATCGACCTTGATGGTCAATGATATCTTGACGATGTCGCCAACCTCACAGTCATCACTCTCAACCCACTCCGTACCTTTTTTGACAAGATGGCGTTTGTTGATGCTCACCGCCTCGCAGCTGTTGGCCTGTATGCGCCGCATGACGCCGGTGAATCGGTCGGTCACGACGCCAAATGAGGGATAGTTGCCTCGTTTAGTGATCATCAGTGTTGAGGGCTCGGCTGTCAAATCTGAGGTGATGTCGGTCGATGTGTAGCCGGTGTAGCTGTTACCTGAGGGGAGTGTAATCTCTTTCCCGTCCAGCGCAACTGACAGCCCCGAGGCGGGGACGGTCCATTTTGTGCCGGCAGCCAAAATTGATGCGCATACCTCGGTGGTTGCCACGCTCGACCCGAAGTCTTGCGTCGTTTTGTTGATTATGAGCCACTGTCTGATCAGGTCGATGTCGCTGTTGCCGGGGTCGACGGTCGCGTACGCATCGAGCAACATCGAGGTCGCGGCTATGCTGTTTGACGACCACCATGCCTGAGTGTCGAGCCGGGGCCACCACATCCCTTTTGCGGGCGATTTCTCGGCATATTCGCTGAGCGACTGTACAATCTGCTTCGCTGATGCATGATAGCCGTTTTTCTCTAAAATTATGGCATCTATTGCCCGTGTCGTGAGTGACATCTCACCCCAATTGCCGAGTATCTGTTGCACGGCGTTGTCAATCACGCGGCGCGCGGCGGTCGATGGAGTCGGGGTGGGGAGGAGCGACCTGATGTAGGCATAGTAGCTATAGTCCCCTTTTGGCTGTTTTGCATAATCGGCCACATTCGTCCGATCGAGATAGGCCAATGCGCGTTCGGTCATTTTTTTGAGCCGGTCGTTGTCGGGCATGTAGCCGAGTCGGTTGAGCTGAGCCAGCATGCTCAGGATGTTGTAGGTGCTCCAGAGCGAGGGTCGGTCATATCCGCTCATCCATGCCCATCCGCCGTCGCTGCACTCAAGCTTCTCGAGCAGTGCCACTGTCTCGGCGTATGTGTCTGCGATGGCGCGACGGTTGAGCAACAGTGCAAGACGTGTCATGCGCTCGGTGTCTGAGGCTGCCGCTGCTACCCAGGGGGTAGCGTTGAGCATCAATGTCTTGAGGTCGCTGTTGCGTTCGAGCATAGATATCAACGTCGAATCTGAGCGGTCGCTGTCGGTCCAACTGCGTATGGCGCGTGCTATCTCGGGATTGTCGCGCATGATGCCCTCAGCCATGGCTGCACTGAACAGTCGTGCGGCAGCTGAGTTTGACGTATTTGTCTCGCCTTGCATCAGCCCGGGGAGTGCTGTGACCACTTCCCATGCAATATTTTCGCACAGCTGCAGTGTTACGCGCGAGTCGCTGTGCTTTGGGGGAACGGTGACATCAAATTGCGTGCGGTCGGGTGCGATGTAAAACGGCGTTGTCTCGATGACAGGCTGCGTGGCATCAAGGATGGGAAGCAGCTTTTGCTCGCCGTCAGTGAATGTGCCGTTTGTCGCTTTGACCCTGTATATCAGTCCTTCAGCATCGGATGGCGCCGTGACGGCGACCGAGATGACGCTGCTTTGCCGGCCTTCGAGTGTGTATTGTGCGCTCTGCGAATCAATGATTTGCATGGTCATCGGGTCGAGTATTTCGACCGTAGCGGTTATGACTGTCTGCTCGTCAGTGTTATTCATCAGCATGGCGGTCAACGTTGCTGCATCTCCTTGGCGCAGGTAGCGGGGCAGATTTGAGTTGACCATCACAGGCTTGTCGGCGATGACGTCGCGAGTGAGCGAGGCGCCGAGCAGCGGGTCGGCTGTGTAGCCAAGGGCATCAAATACCCATGTCGTGTTAGCATCCGGGAGCGTGAACGAATAGGTCAGGCGCCCGTCTTCCTCACTCGTGAGCATCGGGGCAAAGAAAGCCGACGGGGTCTCGACGGCACGATATTGGGTTTGAGCCGGTTGCTCGCCGTCGCTGCCGCCATTGTCGCCGTCAGCCTCATCTTCGGCAACTTCCATTGCAGACTCAGTGACGGCATAATCAGCCATCGCCATATCCTCTGACACCGTCATGGCGTTTTTGTACATGACGGCGCCTGTTCCGCGCACCATGATGTGAGAGAACATGCTGTTGAACGTCGGCGCTGAGACCATTGTGTATTCCTTAATGTCAAATGGCACCGCAAATGCGTTAAAGAAGCTGTTTGAAGGGGCTTGCACCGTCGTGGGATACCAGCGGTAGCGGTTGAATGTTATTGAGTTCTGTGCCGGGGAGAGCGTCGTGATAGCTTTTGAGTAGAGCGACAGGATGAAGGCAGTTGTCTGTGCCGTGCCTGAGCTGTCGACAGCCCGGACGGTCCATGTCTCGGTGTCACCCGAAGTGACGTGGTCGCGAAATGACTCAGTCTCGATTTTGAGTGAGCGGGTGAAGGGCTCGGGGTAGAGTGTGACAGTGCTTTGCGTGACTGTCGCATTGTGGACCGTCAGCAAAGTCACGTTGGTCGGCGCATCTTGTCCGAGTAAATCTACGTTGAGCGTATGTAGCCCCTTTGAGGGGGTTATTGCCTTGATGTCGTGCGACTTGTCTTTGTAATTCGTGATTACAAAGATTGTGGCGGCGTCATTGGACGTTCCATAGAGAATGCCGGCGGAAGTCGCGCCGGCCGCGAGTCTGATTTCTGTCTCCGGTACCCACAAATCGCTGTCAACCGGGCATCTGAGGTCGTCAGTGCGATACAGGATTACCTTGGTCGCTGCGGGATCGTCAGCCAGTGACTCATCCTCGGGAGCGACCGACAGGGTGTATTCGCCTGACGGTACATTTGACAGGTCGAGTGACGTGACCGGAGTGCTGACTGTTGATTCATAGACGGGGGTGCCTGCGTTGTCAGTCAATACAATATTGACCTTGATGTCGACATGTTTGCCGGCAGCGTCGGTCGCGTCAATGCTTATGCGGGCCGGTTTGGCGGTATCGATATTCTCGGGTGCGTTGACCGAGATGTAGCAGGGCTTGCCGACGACAACCGATGCGGTGGTCATGCGTGTCTCGCCGGCGGGCGACGTGACGGCGATCATTGCCTCGATGACCGCGCCGGTGACGGGGCAGAGATTGATGATGGTGTCTGACAGCACGATGTTGAATCTTCCTTCAGAGTCGGTGCGTGTGGTGAGTGTGTAAAACTCGGGTGTGTTGTCCGAGAACCACCAAAGGTTGCGTCGACCGCGCAAAGTGACTTTTACCTCGGCGTCGGCAACCTCAAAGCCGCTGTAATATTTCGCGTAGCCGCCGATTGTGACGGTGTGATTTTCGCTCAACCGGTTGTCGATGCTGTCTGCAACAACCTCAAATGTGGGGAGTTTGTAGTCGCTGACCAATATCGACTTGCTGCGGCTCAACGCTTTGTTTGATGTGCTCACGCTGATGGTGAAACGACCCGTGAGCCCGGCCGTCGGGAGTCTGAATTGCACCTCGGCGCGGCCAAAATCATCGGTGACAGCCTCGCGTGTGTCTACCTGCTGATAATTGGCGTCAAAAAGAGTGAAAACAGCCGGTTGGCCGGTCAGCAGCCTTTGGCTCTCTTTGTCATAGCTGTACAGCACCCCCGCACACTTGACCGAGTCGCCCGGATGATAGACCGGCAGGTCGGTGAAGATGTTGGCATCGCTGACGCGGTTGGTGTCTGACGTGCGATTGTAAAATGAAGTCGAGGCTCCATATTTGTCGGCATCCTTGACGGCAAAGATGTCCCCGTAGTTGACAGATTTGATTGCGGCCAGACCCAACGAATCGGTTTTTGCGTTTCCAAACGAGGCATCTTTGCGATAGCCTCCCGATTTGATTCTGACTTCAACATCGCCAAGCGGCGCGCCGGTGGTGAGATCAGTCACCAGTGCCTCGGTCTTCCCGGTGTCTGACAGCGAAAGGGTCATCATATCGGTGCATCTTATCAAGGTCGGCCACATGTTCTGCAACTTGTTGCCGTCAATCGTGGGGACGAGACAATAGACGCCATACTCGCTGAGCGTGAAAGATGCGGTGGCATGTGACTCATACGGGATAGCTTCACCCGGTGGCAATGTCACGTCTATGTCGGCTATATGCTCGGTGGCGACATTGCGGAGGTTCACCGAGCTGATGTTGTTTGCTACCTCCGAGGTGATTTTGTAGAGCGCGAAACACACTTTGTCGGTGTTGCGTGCATTGATGTCAATAGAGGCCGATTGGCCGCGAGCTACAATTTCGGGCGCTGAGAACTCGACAGAGGGCTGTTTGATGCGATTAATCAAGTTTGTCACCTGCGGAGCCGGCTGAGCGTTGGGGTGAGCCTCAAGGTAATCGGTCAGCAATCCGTACAACACGTGCCTATCACGGTTTGTGTCAGCCGCCAACAGCGCGTCAGCCGACCAAAAATGCTCCTTTTCGGCCTCATAGAGCTTGAACAAGGCTTGATTGAAGGCATCGGTGTCGCTGTCATAGAGGTGCTCTCTGATAAACTCATAGAGCGACACACGAGCTGCCATCTCCGAGGCACTGTCGGGGGACGCATATTGCAATTGGGTCGCTATGAGCTTGAGCATCATGCGGTCGACTTCGCTCAAAAGATTAGAGTTTATAAGCTCGTCCAAGTCCGGCTCTGCAAAACGGTTGTCGTTGAGCAGATTGATGCTTTCTGTCGAGCATTCTTCGAGGAGCGCAGTGCCGTTGGTGCAGATAAAATCGAGCAGGGTGGGGTAGTAGATCAGCGCGTCTTCATCGATTTTGACCGCTTGTTTGTAAACAGTGAGCGGGGTGGCAGCCAACGTTGCAGGGCCTGAGACGGCCTTTGAAACCAGACTGCAGATGACGCTGCGAAATTGATTGCCGCTCCACTCGGTGTAGTCGTCGGGTAATGGTTCGGCAGGCAGCTGCCGGCGGTCATAATTCCAGCTGTTCAAGTTGTATGCATAGCCGTAAATTTTCGCTTTGAAGAGTGTGAGCAGCGACTCTGCTGCCGGGTTGTCTGCAAACTCATCGGTTGTTTTGTCAATCGCGCTTATGACATCAGCGATGTTGCTGTCGGCAATGGCGATGCGGGCTGATGCAAAATCTTGGATTGCTGCGATCGCGGCCGGAGCATTGTGTGCTTTAACAGCCTTGTCAAGAGCGGATTTTGCATTTTTAGCCATGGTTTGGGGATATACGATGTTGTTTTTGGGATTTGTGCGTGCGTTGCGCTGAGAGGCAGAGATTTGGCTGCATGAGACGCCGATTGCAAATAGTAAGAAAATGATTGAAAAAATGCGCTTGCTCATCTTGTCTTCAAAAAAAGTCAACGAGCATTATGAATCATTTGCAAAATATTCACAATGCTCGTTGTTAATGTTCTAATATTGAGATTATTTGCCGCGTTTTGTATTTGCGTTTTTGTTGCGGTGGTGAAACTTCATTACTTCGCGGGTAAACTGTCTCTCGACCCCTCTCAATTCAAACAGCTGTTTTTTGTTGAGCACGGTTTTGAGTTTGTTGTACGCATCGCTCTCAATCTCATATTCCTTTTGTTTCTGGTCGACCAAAGCTTGTGTGGCCTGTTCATATTCAAGATCGGTGACACTCTCCTGGTCTTTGATTTTTTTCTCAAGCGAGCGGGTCTCGTTGTTGAGCTTGTTGATATCATCCTCCATCTTGTCATAGATGCTGAAGAACTCGGTCTGCTGGTCGCGGGCGAGGTCGAGTTCTTTGACAAAATAGCGGTGTTTGTAATCGCGAACCTCCTTGAACCACTGTTCGCGGTTGTCGGGTTCGTCAGTCTGAGCGGCTGCAGAGAAGGCAGCTGTCATCAACAGTACTGAGAATAAGAAGATTTGCTTGAGTGTCATGATTCGTGAATAATGACTTGCTGATTCGTTACTAAGGAGTTTTAAATCACGACGGCATGTTGACATTGGTGTCGGTGTCGTCATACATCAATTCGTCAAGGCCGTCGGTAAACTCATCGGCCGAGATGCCGGTGTTGTAGATGTCCTCAAAGAGGTCATACTCATCCTCGGGGTTGACAAAAATCTCGTTGACAAACGACTCGTCGCTGAGTGCCGCAGAGAGGACGGGGTTGGCTTCGATGCTCAGGTCGGGACGGGTGTCAGACATGAGTGAGAACATTTTCATCATGCACCATACGCCTGCGAACATGGCCGCCAAGTAGACATATGGTCTGACCCTGTGCCAACGCGAGCGCGGCAACACCACCCCGGCCGGTTCGCGCCCGGCAAAGCCGTTGTCGGGCAGCGAACTGCTGAGGCGTGCGGCAAAGTCATCAAAATATCCCTCGGGCACTGTCATGCCTGAGCGACGATTGATGCGGGTTAATATGTCTTTGTTTTTGTTCATAATTATTGTTTGTCTGATTTTGACTCAAAAGCTGTGTGAAGGTTTAATCATGTTCGTCAAAAAATTGTTCAATTTTTTTGACGGCCAGATGGTAGGAAGCTTTCAGTGCTCCGACCGACGTGCCCAAAATCTCGGACATCTGCTCATATTTCATCTCGTCATAGTAGCGCATGTTGAACACAAGGCGCTGTTTCTCAGGCAATGATGCGATAGCCTTGCGCAGCTTGAGGGCCAGCGCGTCGCCATCGATATTGGTGTCAGCCTCAATGGTGTTGATCAGGTGTGATTCTTCGTCATCGAGCGAGAGATTGAGACGTTTGCGCTCGCGAGCCAGGTGTGTGATGCTCTCGTTGACTGCGATTTTATAGAGCCAGGTCGACAATTTGGCGTCTCCCCTAAAATTTTCAATCGAGCTCCATGCTTTGAGGAATGTATTTTGAAGCAAGTCGTTGGTGTCATCGTGGTTCTCGACCATGCGTCTGATTTGCCAGTACAGCGGTTCGCTGTATCGGCGAATGACTTCATTGAATGCCTCGCGACACCGTGCGGGGTCGCGCAGTGCGGCAATCAGTTTGTCATCTTCTTGTGGGACGCGGTCGGTCATGGAGGTGATTGGGGTTGAGCTTTTGTTTCAGCCCTCAAAGTTAAGCATATTTTTTTTAATACGCAAATCCCCCTCGCCGTTGTCTTCTCATGGCAAAGGGGATTACGCTTTATGTCGACTTGTAATTATAGAATACAGCGATTCCCAAATCTTTATCTCACAGCAAATGCGGGCTCAAGAATCTGCAATCCCAACGCAGACTCGATCTTGAAGATTGTTTCTATACTGAGATTCTCTGAGCCCTTTAGCACCCGGGATATGTATTGCTGAGAGCAACCCATTCGTTCTGCTACTGCCTTCTGAGTTATCCCCAGCTCCTCCA
>CAZKYR010000017.1:0-14901 GCA_964557035.1 uncultured Bacteroides sp.
CGACCCGCTCAACCGCCGTGCTGTGCGCGTGTCGATGGGGACAGTCTTCATGGTCCCCTGGACATGGTACGACCGGCCTATTGCCACACTCTCTGAGTTCGGGCTCAAAACTGTCGCGCTTGCGTTGACCGAACGGTCGGTGCCTATCGACGACCCTGCGCTCAACGCCGAGCCGCGACTGGCGATGGTGATGGGAACCGAGGGGGATGGTCTCCCGGCTGACGTCATCGCCTCGACCGACTATGTGGCACGAATACCGATGGCGCGAGGAGTAGACTCGCTCAATGTCGCGGCTGCCTCAGCACTGGCAATCTGGCAACTGAGGTTAGGTGACAAGTGTTAGTGATTAGGTGTTAGTGATTAGGTGTTAGGTGTTAGTGATTAGGTGTTAGTGGTTAGTGATTAGTGATTAGTGATTAGTGATTAGGTGTTAGAACCACAGGTAGGTGCCTCGTTTGACGGTGCGGGCCCAGAGGTAGGCTAACCGCAATTGCAGTCGCTTGCCGAGGCTCTTGCCGGCACAGAGATAGTTCATTATCTGACGCCCCTCCGCGGCATCTCCCTGATTTACACATTCGGCTGCAAGCACCACATGCCGATAGTCAATCCATTTGAGCAACCGGGATTCGCCAAGACGTTTAAGGTCGGTCTCGGCAACGTTGAGTGTGTGCAGACAGCGGTCGGCGATGCGGCGCGTACCTGTGATCGACTCGGCGGTGAAATACATGATGACCGTCGGCTCACCCGTAATTTTCATGCATCGGGGCGACGCGCCCAACAGGCGGATGCCAAGCTCCCAGTCGTTCCACACCATCACCGTGTCGTCCCATGCGCCCACGCGTCTGAACAGTTCGGTCCGGGCCATGTAGCGTTGGGTTGACATGATGCCGTGGATGAGGTTGGCCCGCTGCATGTCGGTGGTGGTGAATGTGCCGGTGCGGCGTGTGCCGTCGGCAAACTGTTGGCTCACATCCCAGCCTGCTATGTCGATGTTTGGATTGGCGTCGATGCAATTCGCGGCACGTTCGACATGGCGAGGCAGCATCTCATCGTCAGAGTCAAAAAACATTGTCCACTCGGTCTCGACCTCGCTCAGGCCACGGTTGCGGGCTGCCGCTGCGCCGGGGCGCGACTCCTCGACACATCTGATGTCGAGCGACCGCTCGAGGGCGTTCGCGGCAATCCAGCGCTCGACCACTTGGCGTGTGTTGTCGTCAGAGTTGTTGTCGACGACAATGACGCTGAGCGGACGCCATGTCTGAGCCGCCACCGATTCGAGCGTGCGACACACCAAAGATGCTCGGTTGTGAACTGGGATGACTATCGTTATACCCGGACTCATGATTCTAACGGTTAATACACGTTTCTAAAGCACCCCGGTACTCAAGAAACTCTAATTTTTTATAATAAACGCGCGATAGTTGCGTTATATTATAAAAGAATGTTAAAAACCTTGTCGACCATGACTGCACCGGCCTCTCTCAACATACTACTCATGGGCGATGCCAGCAACTATCACAACGCACTGGCTATCGGATTGCGCCGCATGGGCCATCATGTCACCGTCGCCTCCAACGGCTCGCGGTGGATGCACACTGAGCGTGACATTGACCTGACGCGTTCGCCCGGCAAGTTGGGGGGCGCGTTGTTCTGGCTCAACCTGCAGCGTCGCCGTCGCCTGTTCACCGGCTATGACATCGTGCAGCTTGTCGGCACCGGGTTTATCGAACAGCGTCCCTCGCGCATATTGTCGTTTTATAACTTTTTGCGGCGCCACAACAAGCATGTCTTTCTCACCTCGCTTGGCTCTGACACAAATTACATCGACTTTTGCTTTTCTCCATCGTCACCGCTCAGCTACAACGAGTGGATGATCAACGGCGAGGAGTCTCCCCACGCCCTGATGTCGCGTGATGCCCTTTTGCGATGGCATACGCCCGACATGGAGCGCCTGTGCGAAACGGTTTACTCGACTGTCGACGGGGTTGTGACTGCGCTCTACGAGTATCATCTGTCATGCCTGCGCGCTCTCCCTGCCGACAAAGTCGCTTACGGCGGCATCCCGATTGACATCAACGCCCTCGAGCCGGTGGTGCTACCCCATGACATCGACCGTGTGAGGCTGATGTTGGGCGCACATTCTTATCGCATGGTGGAGAAAGGCACTGACCGCATCCTCGCCGCTGCACGCCGTGTGGAGGCGCGTCATCCCGACAAATGCACCGTTGAGGTGGTGTCAGGGTTGCCATACAACGACTTTGTCAACCGCATGCGTCACGCGCATGTCGTCCTCGATCAGCTCTACTCTTACACGCCGGCCACCACAGCTCTGCTGGCGATGGCCAACGGCATACCGGTGCTCAGCGGCGGCGAGGAGAAATTCTATGACTTCATCGGCGAAAAAGAGTTGCGCCCGATATACAATGCCCTGCCTGACGATGAGGCTCTTGAGCGAACCATCGAGCATATCGTCATGCACCCCGAGGAGCTTCACCGCCGCTCGGTCGAGAGCCGGTTGTTTGTCGAACGACACAACAACACTGACCTTGTGGCCAAACGATTCATGGAATTATGGCAATCAAAAATGTGACGCGCCTCGAAGTGCTCATCTGCACCATCCATGCCTCAGGACTGCAGCGGGTGGCCGACATGCGGTTGCCGCGCGTGCCCGGCGTGCGCTATCTGGTGTCGTGGCAGATGCCGGGTGACGAGCGAGATGTGGAGGTCGCTCTCCCGGCCGCGTTGCACCGCGATGATGTCACTGTGTGCCGCACTGCCTCGGCGGGCCTGAGCAATAACCGCAATCACGCCTTTGAACACGCCACGGCTCCCGTATTGCTCATCGCCGATGACGACTTGCGCTACACCGCTGAGGGATTGCAGGGGGTCATCGACACCTTTGATGCTGACCCGCAGCTCGATATAGCGCAATTTAGATTTGAAGGCAACGGCGGCCAAAAATATTATCCAGACACGGTGGCCGACCTCACGCACAGACTCCCCAAAGGGTTGTATGTGACCTCATTTGAGCTCGCTCTCAGGCGCGACACAGTCTTGCCGCGTGTGAGGTTTGATACGCGGTTTGGCATCGGCAGTGGCAAGTATCTCCATGGCGAGGAACACATTTTTTTGCTTGATGCGAGATGCAAGGGCCTCAACTGTCGCTACATCCCCCTCACCGTTGCCACCCACACCGGTCCGACCACAGGTCAGCGTCGCTATGACAACCCCGGCCTGGCCGCAGCCGATGGCGCAGTGATAGCGGCCGAATATGGAATTTGGGGTGCCCTGCGCGTCCCCCTGCTGGCGTGGCGTCGCTATCGCCAAGGGCGCGCGCCGTTCGCATGGTGTTTGCGTCACGCCCTCAGAGGCTTCGTCTCCAATCTCCCCGACTATCGCCGCCGCCGGCCCTAATGACGGAGATGTGTCAAAACCTTTTTGGGGTTTGGGACGTTTTTGAGGTGATTCGCCGAACTGATGGTGACGGCCCTGGAGGGGGAAATCGTCTTCACGATGATTGACAATCCCATCACACTTCGTGCAGGAGAATTCATCCTTGTTGGCGCCGGCGTGCCCCACAGCGTCCTCGCCAACTGCGATTCCAAAATCATGCTGACCAAAATCAAAGCGTAAACAGGTAGGCTACGTCAACGGCACACATCCTATTGATTGTCAGGTGGACGCACGAGCCGTGCGTCCCTACACCGTCCGGATGGCATCACGGCCGCGGCGCCTCGCCGTCGCACGAGCCGTGCGTCCATACTTCGTTATTGATGGCCGCATGTTCTGTGATAGCAGTCAGATGCGGGTGGAGATGTGGAAGCAGCCTTGCTTGCGCTCGTACTTGACGTAGCAGCGGCCCTGCTCGCGCAGGTCGTAGAGTATCTCGGCAAGGAGGTTCTTGAGGTCTTCTTGCGTGCAGGTGGGTGTTCCCGGGGTGTCGTAGACAAATTTGACGTAGCTGATGTCAAAGGTGGTGCCGTGGAGGTGGGCCGACTGTTCGACGGCGTTGCGGTTGCGTCGTCTGAGTTTGTTCACCGATGAGGTGGTGCGCAACAGGCTTGTGACGCGGATGCGGTAGTCGCCTCCGCCTCGGGCGTGCAGCGAGTCGCGAAATGCACGTCCGATGTCGCTGAGCAGTGTCTCGGCCGAGGGGATGAGGTAGGGGTGTGATTGGCTGAGGTCTTCGATATAATAGTCCTCGGTCGATGTGACATGTACGACGGGTTTGTCGAGATGCCAGGCGTCAGCGGCCGACGCGATAGGGTCGATGCCGATGCGCGACACCACATCGAGGTGGACATGATTGCTGTCGTTGAAGATTCGGCCGAGTGTGCCCCCGAGATAGTTGATGCGCAATTTGTGGTTGGCGGTGTCGGGCATCTCATTTGTGCTGTCGTGTGGATTGCTTTTGCGCTTAGACAGTATGAGTTCGGCAAGCTGAGCTGTGTTTGCCGGGAGTGCGTCCTCTTCCTTTTGTGCGACCTCGGGTGTAGAGGGCTGAGGTGTGACGGTTTGGGTTGTGTTGTTAGTGCTCTCGCTGTCAGGTTTCGAGATGCAGCGTCTGACACAGTTTGAGAGCAGTTGCAGGATGATGACAAAGAGCGCGCCGGCGACGAAGCACGCAATGCGTTGACGCTGTAGTTGTTTTCGTGTCATTTGCTGAGTCGTTGGTAGAGGTTGTCGCAACCGTTCATGAGCAGGTCGAGCACACGTTCAAACCCCTCGGCGCCGTCATAGTAGGGGTCGGGCACGTGGTCATATCCCATCGCCGGGTCGATGAACGCGGCCATGGGGACGATGCGTTCCTCAGCCTCGATAGTCGGGGCCAACTGTCTGAGGGTACGCTCGTTTGAGGCGTCCATCGGGATAATCAGGTCAAATCGGTCAAAGTCGCCCGACGAGATCTGTCGGGCGCGGTGGGTGAGGTCATATCCACGGCGTATGGCGTGTATGCGCATGCGTTTGTCGGGGAGGTCGCCTGTGTGCCAGTCGCCTGTGCCGGCCGAATCGATCATCAGATGGGGACGTGTGGGGTTGGTGTCGCTGTCTGCGATGGCTTGCAACACGCCCTGTGCTGCCGGAGAACGGCAAATGTTGCCGAGGCACACAAAGAGGATGTTGATTTGATCTTTGCCTTTAAGATGGTTGAGGATGCGGTCGAGCTTTGATGGTGTCATAGGGTTGTATGCGGAGGATGTTTTTTGCAGATGCAAAGATAAGCAAAAATCGGCAAAAGCTGGCAAAAAAAGAGCAAGCCGGAGGGTGAAAATGCCATGTGTGCCGGTGAAAAATGAGCAAGAGGGGCAAGCGCAGGCTTGTCCCTCTTGAGTATGATGACCTGAGACCGTTTGAGTATGGAGGGTCTCAGACCGATGTCGTCAAAGTGCGATTTTGACGGTCTTGGCCGGTGTGTTGACGATGTATATGCCGGTGGGGAGGTTGGTGGCGCCTACCTGACGGCCTGCGAGGTCATAGACGGTGTATTGGTCTGTACCGTTGACGATGATGTCGTTGCCACGTGTTGTGACAGTGATGTTGTTGTCGTCGGCTGCGATGGCCTCGACACCTGTGTAGGTGGGTGAATAGACGCGGCATGCATTTGCTATGTTGCCGGTCTTTTGGTCGATGATGAGGACGTTGATAGCATACTTGTTGAGGTCCTGAACCTTTTTGAGCGACAGTTTGTAGTTGTGCTCATACTCCTGACCCGGCTCGAGTGTGGCGGGGAGAGAGTTGCGTACGCCCGAGAATGTGCTGTTGAGGAGGGCGACGTTGTCATATATCAGAGAGACGTAGCCGGGTTGGTTGGCAAAGCCATAAGCGTCGCCAAAGTCTTTTTTGCCTGAGAAGCCGTTTGTCTGGATGTACGGGCCCATGCCATCCTCGGTGACTACGTATGAGAGGAGGAAGCGAGAGTCGGTGAAGTTGGCTGCAGTGCGAACGACTGATTTGATTGTGGGTCGCAATTCGTTGCTCGGATCAACCTCGATCTCGGCCTCAACCTCGATGGGTGCTGCAATTTTGAGCGCATTGTCGACAGCGTTTGTGATTTGCTCTTCGAGCGATGTCGTCACGCCAAATTGAGATGAGCGGTTGAGCAACATGGTGGGGAATCCGCCGATGTAGTCGCTCAATCCGGCGTAGGTCGCGCCGGTGCCGTACATCACGTTCATCGGGTCGTCGCCACCCTGTGTGCTTGAGTGAACGCCGATGGGAATGAGTTGATCTTTAGAGTATTTTTCACCTAAAATATCGAGCACGGCGTGTGCATAGGGACACCACATACACCAGGTGCCGGTTGCATCCTCAACCACGACAGTGCGCTTGAAGCCTTGGCCTTCCTCAAGGACAAAGACGGGCGCTGAGAGAGCTGAGCCTTTGGTGACCATGTTGGGCTGACCGTTGACTGTTTTGAAGTCGAGGACCATGTCGCTCTCGCCTACAGCTGTGGGCTGGAGGTTGTTGATGGTGAATATGTATGTGCCGGGCTCTCCTGCCATGCCGTCACCGCCAAAGTCGATGGTGTTGACTTCGCGGTCTTCTTCGGGTGTAGTCGTGTTGTAGACCGACAGGCCGACAGAGTTGATGGTCTTGTAACCGAGGTTAGCCAGGGCGACAGTGGCTTCAAATGTGTCGTTGATGCCCATGGTCTCGGGTATCTCGAGGTCGCCGAAGGTCATCAGGGCGTTCAGAGGAATTGTCTCGCCGCTGATGTCAAAGGTGAATGTGATGTTGCCGATCTGTGAGCCGCCGTCGATCCATTGGTTCTGACCTTTAATTGTCGTGCCGATGATTGAGCCGTACCCGGTGTAGTCGACAGTGTATGAGAATACGACCGGAGCAGACATGTCGCCAAAGTTGCCACCCTCGATTGTGTAGCCGGCGAAGAATGGTGTGCCGTCGATGGGGAAGGGGGTCTCGAGCTCGATGGAGTTCATTTCATAATAGTTGGCGGTGAGGTGGAAAGCCTGTTTGTAAATGGGCTCCGCGTCAAGATCCCGGGCAATCCAGAGGTAGCCGTCGCGAGCGATATAATTTTCATTGATTTTCTCGCCAAAGTTAGCTCCGGTAGGGATGTTGAATGCTGTGATGGAGTTGCCTTTGTAGAGTGAAGTGATATTTGAGGGGACACCTATGGCCTGGATGATATTCTGGAGTCCTTCGCCTAAAGCGGTGGCAGAGTAGATATTGTCTGAATAACCCCATGTGAGAGTGCCTGATGTGACGGTGGGTTCATCGGCTGCGGGGTCGTTGTTCTCGGCGAGCACGCGGATGTGAGAGTTGTTTGACAGGTCAAAGGCGGCGCAGCTGACCGGCTGAGGCATAGAGCCTTGAGGCATGCGGAGCGAGAGCTGCTCGGTTGCCTGTGCGCTGATGGCGACTGAGATAGTCACCGCAGATAGGAGTAGTTGTTTTTTCATGTGCTTGGAGTAAAGTAATGCTTTGTGATTGGTATTTTGAATTGCAAATATAATGATTTTTTTTGACGGCGTGAGGTTTGACGAGAAAAAATTGTTATCTTTGTGGTGAAAAAGAAGATTTATGGCTCAAAATGACGTTGATGACGGGCGTCCGCAACTGTTTGCGGCCGGCTCGGACCCTGATGATTACACGATCGTGACGCGAATGTCAGATGGTGATGTCGAGTACACGGAGGAGAATATACGCACGCTTGACTGGAAGGAGCATATCCGTCTGCGCCCGGGCATGTATATCGGCAAGCTCGGTGACGGTTCGGCTCCTGATGACGGCATTTATGTGTTGCTCAAGGAGGTGCTCGACAACTCGATTGACGAATACATGATGGGCTACGGTCATCGTATTGATGTGACCGTGGCTGCCGGGGTCGTGTCGGTGCGCGACTATGGCCGCGGCATCCCGTTGGGCAAGGTCATCGATGTGGCGTCAAAGATTAACACGGGAGGCAAGTATGACTCGCAGGCATTCAAGAAGTCGGTGGGCCTCAACGGCGTGGGCATCAAGGCTGTCAATGCTTTGTCGAGCCGGTTTGTGATAGAGTCATACCGCGACGGCAAGATGGTGCGTGCCGAGTTTAGCCGAGGCGAGCTTGTGAGCGACAGCGGCATCGTCGACACTGACAATGCCAACGGCACGTTTGTGTCGTTCGTGCCCGACGGGACGATTTTTCACGACTATCGCTACAGCGACGACTACATTGTGCCCCTTGTCAAAAATTACACGTTCCTCAACACCGGCCTGACGATATGGTTCAACGGGCGCCGCTATTATTCGCGCAACGGTCTCGAGGATTTGCTTGAGGCGAACATGACCAAGCAGCCGCTCTATCCGATCATACACCTCAAGGGTGATGACATCGAGGTGGCGATGACGCATGCCGACCAGTATGGCGAGGAGTATTACTCGTTTGTCAACGGCCAACATACGACACAGGGGGGCACGCATCTGACGGCGTTTAAAGAGGCTGTCTCACGCACGGTCAAGGAGCATTTTGGCAAAAATTTTGAATACTCGGACATCCGCAACGGCATCATCGCCGCCATCAGCATCAAGGTTGAGGAGCCTGTGTTTGAGTCACAGACCAAGACCCGCCTCGGGTCGCGCGACATGGGACCCGACGGACCGACAATAGCAAAGTATATCAGCGACTTCATCAAGAAAGAGCTCGACAACTACCTGCACAAAAACCCCGACACGGCCGAGGCCATGCTCAAAAAAATACAGGAGAGCGAGCGCGACCGCAAGGCGATGGCCGGCGTCACCAAACAGATGCGCGAGCGGTCAAAGAAGCTGGCGCTTCACAACCGCAAACTGCTCGACTGTCGTGTGCATCTGTGCGATCCCAAAGGGGATGAGAAACTGCGCGAAGCCTCGTCAATATTCCTGACCGAGGGTGAGTCGGCAGCCGGGTCGATTACAAAAATCCGTGACGTCAACACTCAAGCCGTTTTCTCGCTGCGTGGCAAGCCGCTCAACACCTATGGCATGCCGTTGCCCGAGGTGTATAAAAATGAGGAGTTCGCGCTGTTGCGTGCCGCTCTCAACATCGAGGAGAGTATTGATGATCTGCGCTACAACAAAATAATCATCGCCACCGATGCCGACGTCGACGGCATGCACATACGCCTGCTGTTGTTGACTTACTTCTTGCAGTTTTGCCCCGATCTGATAAAGAACGGGCATGTATATGTGCTGCAGACGCCGCTGTTCCGCGTGCGCAATGCCAAGACGGCGCGCCGCAGCGGCAAAGCGCGCGAGGGGGCTGCCGAGGGTACATTCTATTGCTACAGCGATGAGGAACGTATCGCGGCCATAGAGCGACTCGGGTCAAAGGCCGAAATTACGCGATTTAAAGGTCTCGGCGAGATTTCGCCCGAGGAGTTCAAAGGTTTTATCGGCGAAAATATGCGTGCCGACCGCGTGACCCTGCGCAAGGAGGATGGCGTGGCCCGCTTGCTCGAGTTCTACATGGGCAAAAATACCTCTGAGCGACAGAATTTTATCATTGACAATCTTGTAGTGGAAGATGACAGCGAACTTGCCTGAACGCACAGCACTTTTTGCCGGGTCGTTCAACCCGTTCACAGTCGGCCACCTCTCGGTTGTCGAGCGTGCGTTGCCTCTCTTTGACCGCATCGTCATCGCCGTGGGGATCAATGCCGACAAGCCGGCCGACAATCTTGACAGCCGCCTCGATGCAATCAGGGTGGCCGTTGCGCAATACCCGCAGGTGGAGGTGATGTCATACCACGGCCTGACCGTAGACCTTGCAACCGAAATAGGGGCTGTCGCGCTGCTCAGGGGTGTGCGCGACGTGGCCGATTTTGAATATGAGCGCAACATGGCCGATATCAACCGTCGTCTCACAGGTGTCGAGACGGTGTTGATGTTCACGTTGCCCGAACATGCGGCCGTCAGCTCGAGCGTAGTGCGCGAGCTCGAGCGCTATGGGCGCGATGTCACACAATTTTTACCGTAAGATTATGAAAAAAATTATCATACCGGCACTTGTCAGTGCCACCCTGCTGCTGATGTTGGTGAATCCCGGACGATTGCGTGCCGACGATGTCATCGACATGCGTCCGATAGACAAAATTGCCTACGCTGACCGAATCATAGAGACATTTTATGTCGACACGGTTGATGGCAACGCGATGGCCGACAAGGCAATCATCGCCATGCTGAAGACACTCGACCCGCACTCGACCTACACCGATGCCGACGAGACACGCGAGCTGACACAGCCGCTCGACGGCAATTTCAGCGGCATCGGCATACAATTCAATATGCTCAACGACACGTTGCATGTGATACAGACCACCTCGGGAGGCCCGTCGGAGAAGGTGGGCATCGTCGCAGGCGACCGCATCTTGCGTGCCGACACAGTCGCCATCTCAGGCGCAAAGAAACCAAACTCTGAGGTTATCAAGGTGTTGCGCGGCCCCAAAGGGACCGAGGTCGACCTGTTGATCGAGCGTCGTGGTGTGGCTGAGCCTATCACGTTCAGGGTGACCCGCGATGATATACCCATCTATAGCGTCGATGCCGCTTACATGGCTGACGATGAGGTGGGTTATATAAGAGTGTCGCGCTTCGCCGAGGATACTGACAAAGAACTGAGTGAGGCCATGCGCAAGCTGCGCAAACAAGGTATGCGTCATCTCATTCTTGACCTCGAAGATAATGGCGGTGGCTATCTCGGCTCGGCATTCCAGATGGCGTCACACTTTTTGCATAATGGCGATCCGGTCGTATACACCGAGAGCCCCCGTATGGGAAGTGCAAACTATGACACCGAGACTGAGGGTGACTTCACAGACGGCCGCCTTGTCATACTCGTCAACCAATATTCGGCGTCGGCGAGCGAGATTTTGGCCGGCGCGATGCAAGACAATGACCGAGGCGTGGTGGTCGGACGCCGTACATTTGGCAAAGGACTCGTGCAGCGCCCCTTCCCGTTCCCTGACGGCTCTATGATACGTCTGACCGTGTCGCGCTATCACACCCCCTCGGGTCGGTGCATCCAGAAGCCTTATACCCTCGGCGACGGCGAGGATTATGCCCTCGACATGAAGCGACGTATCGACTCGGGCGAGCTGATGAGTGCCGATTCGATACACTTTGACGACTCGCTCCGCTATGAGACGTTGCGCAGCCGTCGAATCGTCTATGGCGGAGGCGGCATCATGCCCGACCGTTTTGTCGCCGTCGACACCACTGCTTATACCGACTACTATCGCGACCTCATTGCCAAAGGCGTCCTCAACAAATATGCAGTCACTTATGTTGACGACAACCGCGCCCAACTCAAAAAGCAATATAAGACCGAGGAACGATTCATAGATGATTTTAAAGTTACCGACGAAATGCTCGACCAGCTGATCGCATTGGGCGTCAAAGAAGGTGTTGAGGTCAACGACGAGCAGCTTGCCGTGTCGCGTGCAGCTATACTGACCATCATCAAGGCCATCATCGGGCGCGATCTTTTTGAGACGGCAACCTATTTTCGCGTCACAAATCCGGAGCTGAATCCGATTTATACAGCCGGGCTCGACCTCATACGCGACCCTGAGGCCTATCATGCCATTTTGTCAGGCACAGCCGAAAACTGAAGCGTTTTTTCAAAACAGGGTTAAACCTTTTTGGCAAAAGAGAGTCAAACAGTCGGCACAAGCTGCCACTAATGACTGTCATGAAATGATTTTTTACCAATTGGGCTGTGCGGCCGCTATTGCGGTCGGGTGGGCGCATGTAATCGTTCTGCTGCATATGGATGGTATTTTCGTACGAATAATATCTGTTTGCGTTGCAGAGATATAAATAGCAGAGATATAAATAACTGTATGACAGGTGCTAAATGCGTTTATAAAGCGGTTTGTTCCGGGTGTCTGATATGGTTGGAAAAAGTCTTTTGTTGGTTGTCGGGTAAAATTGGCAGGTAAAAATGCTGAGGTAAATTTTGTAATTACCAATTTAATCGCTACCTTTGCACAGTTTTTTGCACCTCATAGTATTATGCTTAAGTTCGCAGAATATAACATACCTCTGAAAAGTCTCCCCAAGGGTACGCATGAGTATGAGTATCATCTTGATGGAGAGTTTTTTAAAGAGCTTGAGAATGCCGACATACGCAATGCCGACCTTGATGCGCATGTCACGGTGAGATATGACGGCGTGTCGTATGACCTGAGCTTTGTGGTCAAGGGCGAAGTCACCATTCTCTGCGACCGTTGCCTTGATGAGATGCAATGGCCTGTCGATGCGACCTATCATCTGGTTGTCAAATATGGCGATGACTATCGCGATGACGCGGATGATTTGATTGAGATTCCCTACAATCAAGCCAATCTCAATGTGTCTTACATGCTCAACGACACAGCTACGCTGGCCATACCCATCAAGCATGTGCACCCGCTCGGCAAGTGCAACCGTGCGATGCGCGACTTGCTCAAAAAGCACACGCCCCGCACCGGCGACCCGGATGCTCAGCTCGAGGAGGATCTCATCGATGAGATCGACAACATCGATGCCGATGGCGGCAACGACCTTGATTGATTTTAACTTCTCTCCGACAGATACATTAAGAAAACAACATAAAAAGATAAACAGAAATGGCACATCCTAAACGCAAACAATCTAAGACTCGTACTGCAAAACGTAGAACTCACGACAAGGCAGTGATGCCTACTCTCGCAATTTGTCCCAACTGCGGCGCATGGCACGTGTATCACTGCGTATGCGGCGAGTGTGGCTACTATCGCGGCAAAATTGCCATCGAGAAGAGTGCTGCTGTCTAAGGCATGCAGCCGTTCGCGAGCGCACGCCACGACATGACGACGATAAATGCACATTGCCCCCGCAAACCACGACGGTCGAGAACGTCTGAGGCCTGATGGCCCGAGTCTCTGGACGGTCAGTGTAGAGGACGGGGGTCGTGTGATTTATTGTATTAATACACATATTCATTTCTAAACTGCTCACAATCATGCTTCACGCCAAAATTTCAGGCATCGCATCATACGTGCCCGATGACATCCTTGACAATGAGATGCTCTCAAAGATGGTCGATACAAACGACGAGTGGATCACAACTCGTGTCGGCATCAAAGAGCGCCGTATTCTCAAAGTAGAGGGCGCGGGTTCATCATATATGGGAGCCAAGGCTGTCGACCGACTGCTTGAGTCGACCGGCACCAAACCCGAAGAAGTAGAGCTGGTCATCTGCGCCACCTCTAACCCTGACTACCGATTCCCCTCGACCGCATCGGTGATTGCACAAAAATGCGGCTTGTCAAATTGCTATGCCTACGACATCCAGGCGGCTTGCGCCGGTTTTATTGTGGCGCTTGAGGATGCAAACGCATATGTCCGCTCGGGTCTCCGCAAAAAGGTTGTAGTCGTGTGTGCCGAGAAGATGTCATCGATGGTGAACTATGAGGACCGCGCTACTTGCCCTCTGTTTGGTGACGGTGCTGCCGCCGTGTTGGTGGAGCCCACCGAGGAGGAGACAGGTGTGATGGATGCCGTGTTCCATGTTGATGGCGAGGGTCGCGAGCATCTGTTGATGCGTGCCGGCGGTTCGGTGCTCCCCACAACACACGAGACTGTAGATGCAGGCGACAACTTCTTGTTCCAGGATGGTCGCAATGTCTACAAAAACGCCGTCACAGACATGTACACCGTGTCGGTCGACGTGATGAAGCGCAACAATCTCAGCGTTGATGACATCGACTATCTGATTCCTCACCAGGCTAATCTCCGCATCATCGAGGCTGTGTCTTCGCGTGCCGGATTCCCGTCTGAGAAGGTTTTGGTCAACATCGAACACTATGGCAACACCTCGGCTGCTTCGATTCCCCTTTGCCTCGACGAGTACAAGTCAAAGCTCCGCAAGGGTGACCGCCTGCTGCTGACAGCGTTTGGCGCAGGATATACCTGGGGTGCGATGTATCTCATTTGGGACATCTGATAATCACCTGATTAAGACTTTTCAAATAATATTATTTTCAAAAATAGCATCTTTTAAGGTGCTATTTTTGTTATAAGGGTGTAACAAAAATAAAAAAACAACTGCACTCATGGAGAATAAAGAGAATATCGCACCCGTCCACAAGGCCGGTTTTGTAAATATCGTAGGTAATCCTAACGTCGGCAAGTCTACACTCATGAACGATTTGGTCGGCGAAAACATCAGCATCATCACGTCCAAAGCCCAGACGACGCGTCACCGCATCATGGGTATTGTCAATACACCCGAATACCAGATTGTTTTCTCTGACACGCCCGGTGTGCTCAAGCCTAAATATAAACTGCAAGAGTCGATGCTCGAGTTCTCGCAAGGGGCGCTCACTGATGCCGACATACTGCTGTATGTAACTGATGTGGTGGAAGACCCTACCAAAAATGCCGATTTTCTTGCCAAGGTGGCAAAAGAGCAGGTGCCCGTGTTGCTTGTGATCAATAAAATCGACCTTTTGAAAGGGCAAGATGACCTCGCTGCCATCGTGGATCGTTGGAGAGAGTTGCTCCCCAATGCTGAGATTTTCCCCACTTCTGCTAAAGAGCATTTTAATGTCACCAACCTGATGGCGCGTATTGTCGAGCTGTTGCCCGATGCGCAACCTTACTTTGATAAGGATGCTCTCACCGACAAGCCGGCGCGATTCTTCGTGACCGAAATTATCCGTGAAAAGATTTTACTCAACTACGACAAGGAAGTGCCTTACTCGAGCGAGGTGATTGTCGAGAAGTTTGACGAGCAGCCCGAGTCGATCCACATCATGGCTGTCATATATGTCGAGCGTGAGACACAAAAGGGCATCATCATCGGCCATGCCGGGTCAAAAATCAAAAAGGTCGGCACGGAAGCACGTCTTGACATCGAACGCTTCTTTAACAAACGGGTGTATCTCGAACTGT
>CAZKYR010000018.1:0-14669 GCA_964557035.1 uncultured Bacteroides sp.
AAGAAAGATACTTTTTTTCATTGCGATAAATGTGATAATGATTGGTTTAAGCTATCAGAGGTCGTCGAGAGACGGCCTCTGATAGTTTTATGACGTATTACCGTAGCAAGTGGGCGCATATTGTCGGTTGTACCGGATGCTGTTTGGGATTGCGCCGTGCCGGCCAAAAGCGATTTGGATGCAACGCGTGTTGCTAAAGTCACTTTTTTTGACGAACTTTGCAACATCATGAAATATACACCCGAAAATATCACCCACCTCGACCGGGACGAGATGTTTGTCTTTGGCAGTAATCTGGCGGGGATGCACGGCGGCGGTGCCGCGCGCACAGCAATGCGCCTCTTTGGCGCCAAACTCGGACAAGGTGTCGGCATGCAGGGCCAATCGTATGCAATACCGACCATGCAAGGTGGCGTGGAGACAATCAAACCTTACGTTGACGATTTTATCGATCTGGCGACCGAATGGGATCAGACGACATTTTACGTAACGCGCATCGGATGTGGCATTGCAGGATTCACAGACGAGGAGATAGCACCGCTGTTTGACCGGGCATACGACCTCTACAATGTGCGTCTGCCCGAGTCGTTTGCCCGCATCATCGAGCGTCGCCGCCAAGTGAAAAATTGATAAATTACCATCAGCCGGGCAATTTGTCTGCCGTTGATTGCGTTGTAACTAACAGACAAACCATCGAACCTCTGCATGAATATTTACGACATACGACGATATGGCGTGGCAGCCTTTCTGGTCATCTCTCTGTGCCTTGTGTTTGTGTTTTTGTATGTGTCTGACAAACTGGTCAAAGACCTGTCCGAACAAGAGCGCGAACGCATGCAGGTGTGGGCCGACGCCACCCGGCAGATCGCATCGTCTCAAACTGAAGACATTGACTTTTTGCTCCGCATCATCAACCAAAACAACACCATCCCGGTGCTCTTGGTCGATGATGATGACAACATCCTCGACCAACGCAACTTTGACCTCCCCGACCCTGCCGACGCATCAGGTCTGCTTGTGCTCACGCCCAACAATGAGGCTTATCTTATCAAGAAACTCGAGCATCTCAAGAATACGCCCAACGTCATCCACATAGTCATCACCCCCGGCGACAACCGGCACCTCTACTATGAGGACTCGAAGTTACTCAAACGCCTGAGTTACTTCCCCTACATACAGCTGCTTGTGATGCTCGCATTTATACTTGTGGTATATTTTGCCGTCGTGTCGACAAAAAAAGCCGAGCAAAACAAGGTGTGGGCGGGCCTGTCAAAAGAGACCGCACACCAGCTGGGGACGCCCATATCCTCACTGATGGCATGGATGGAGCTGTTGCGCGATACGCCAGGCGTAGACCCGGAGATGATAGCCGAGATGAACAAGGATGTCGAGCGTCTCACCACCATCGCTTCGCGATTTGGCAAAGTGGGATCAGAGCCGACGCTCGAGGATGCCGACCTGCGCCTGATTGTGACGCACGCATGCTCATACATGGCATCGCGCATATCATCGCGCATAAAATTGACTATCAATACTTGCGACCGGCCGGTGCCGGTGCGCATCAGCGCACCGCTGTTTGAGTGGGTGATGGAAAACCTGATTAAAAACGCCGTCGATGCCATGGACGGTCAAGGCAGCATCACCGTCGACGTGTGTCGCCACGCCTCACAGGCACGAGTCACTGTCACGGACACCGGCAAAGGCATTGACCGCAAACGACGCAAAACCATCTTCAACCCCGGATATACGACAAAGAAACGTGGATGGGGACTGGGATTGACATTGGCACGACGCATCGTACACGACTACCACAACGGCACCATCGAGGTAGCGTGGAGCGAGCCGGGTAAAGGGACGACATTTCGCATCGACCTCCCGTTAGACCAAAAATAATAAGAGTACGACGCCAAAAGCGCCTCCGCCTTAGTCCTACAAATCAAAAGAACAGTGCCACGCCCGGGAAGGCTATCAGCTTGACCACTATGCATATAATCATCGCATAGGTGCCGGCCAGGACATCGTCCATCATCACGCCCCAGCCTCCGGGACACACCTGCTCAATCTTGCGGCACATCGGCGTCTTGACAATGTCGATGACCCTGAACAGTCCAAAACCGAGCAAGCCCATCAGCCACGTGTAGTCAGGCCCGACAGGCGCGACCAACAACGGAATCCAGCATCCGACATACTCGTCGATCACCACTGCACGCGGGTCGGTGCCCCAATAGCGCTCCATCACCCCCGAGGTCCACGCCCCCGCGACAGTCACAACGACGATGAGCGCCAACGTGGTGAAGAACAGGGCCGTGACTGACATACACATCCACAGCAAATACCATATCACCAGCGCGATAAAAGCCGCGAACGTACCCGGGGCACCCGGGAAAAATCCGCTGAACAAACCTGTTGAAAAAATGACATGCCCCCAGGGAGCCACACCGAGAGTGCGCGTGTTGTTGTTGCTCATAACGTGTTGTCAGAAGTAAATAATAGCACAGCCCTCCAAGGCTATGCAAGCACAAAATTACACAATTTCGTCGAGATTGAAGTCTCATTTGAGCAAAAAATTTGGTAAATCAAAAACAAACCGCTAACTTTGCAACGTCATACGACACGGGGTGTAGCGCAGTCCGGTTAGCGCACCTGGTTTGGGACCAGGGGGTCGAAGGTTCGAATCCTTTCACCCCGACCACTACAATCAAATGCTTGCACATAAATGAGTTGCAAGCATTTTTCATTGATATGATCCGAGACTTGAGCCGACATCAAACGAGGCACACGCCTCAGACTGCTTGGGCCAAAACGGTCCTGGCAAACGGTATGCTATGGGCTGTTAGGGAATGTTTGAATAAATTATCATTTTTTAGGGGATAACTATTGTATATCTCATCGATTTTTGCTAACTTTGCATAACATTTGCAAGAAAAGGGGTGTCCGATTAGTTATTAGTCAAAAACGCCTGATTTTGCGACATGTAAAACACAGAGACCTTAAATCGGCAAAAGCCAAACATTAATAAAATAATCAACAATCATACTCAGGACAGAAAATGAAGAAACTGACCCTTTCACTACTATCACTTCTATGCCTGTCGGCTACAGCATTTGCAGCGCCGGTCGATCGGACACGCGCCACAGAGACCGCCACGCGGTATATGCAGGCCGTCACAGGTAAGAATTTCAGCGTCAAGAATATAATTCCTGTTGCCGAGCAATATTACATTGTCAACCTCGCGCCGGGTGGATGGATTATCATCTCGGCCGACGACTGCGCCAAGCCGGTGATTGGCTACAATGACACAGGCTCGTTGACACTCGCCAATATGCCCGAGAACATGCGCGGCTGGCTTGATTTGCGTGGAGCCGAGGTGCGTCGTGCAGCTGAGATGTCAGCCCCGATGAGCAAGACATGGGAGACCGCAGCCCCTGAGCGTCTGAGCCGTGCGACCGGCATCGACGTGGAGCCGCTGATCAAAGTCAACTGGAATCAGGACTCTCCCTACAACTCGTATGTGGCTCAGGCAACGGGCGACCCCAAAGTGTATGTGGGCTGTGTGGCTGTGGCTATGAGCCAGGCCATGAGCGTGCAACGCTGGCCAGACCGCCCCACAGGTTCGACGAACTTTGTAGCTCCAAACTATGGCAACATGTCGATCAACTACACCGCCGAACAGCCCTATGACTGGAATGCCATTTTGTCAGGCGCCAACAAATATAATGAGGCTGCACGTCTGATGTACCACGCGGGCATGGGCGTGTCGATGGGCTATGGCAACGAAGGCTCGGGCATTCCCTCAAATGAGGTGTACCGCATCACCGATGCATACCACAAGTACTTTAAATATACCAACGCAAAATACTATTGGCGCGAGAAGTACAAGGATGATTGGGAGCAGCTCCTGGTCAACGAGTTGACCGCAGGACGCGCCATCGTCTACAATGCCGCCGACCTCAAAAACGGCTACGGACACTCGTTCAACATCGACGGTTATCACGTGGCTGACAACAAATTTCACGTCAACTGGGGTTGGGGTGGCGTTGCCAACGGCTGGATGTCAATCGATGCGCTCATCGAGGCTTCAATGGGCATGTACTACTATGACTTGCACGTCGCTATCGTAGGCATCGGCGCTCCCAACCGCACCATCTCGTCAATCGAAGTGCCTATCACCACCATTGAGGAGAACTTGCCGGCCGGCACCGTGGTGAGCAACATCCTTGTCAACGGCGAAGTCCCCACATCAATGTTCTCATTCAAGCTTCAGGGAGAGTATGACAGCAAGACAGGCAGCTACAAAGAAGTTCCCTTTGAGGTTAAAACCGGCGATGACGGCAACTGCTATCTCTACACAACCCGCGAGTTAAAAGTAGACGAGAGTCCCATCCGCATCATCATGCAGGTGACCGAGAGCAAAGAGAACACAAGCCTCTCGCAAGGTTTTGTTTTCAACGTGACAAAGCAGCGCAAGATCGATGAGGCAACCTCGATGACATACAACCGTGAGACAGGCGTGTTCAACATCACGACCAAGCACAACTGCAACTACAAACTGGCAAATGCTCAGGGCGCAACCGTTGCAAGCGGCACACTCAACACACTCCCGACCATCACGTTTAAAAAATCAGATCTCACCGAAGGCACCAATACCCTCTCCATCAGCAACGGCGCAGAGACCAAGGTGCTCAAAATCAAAAAGTAACCTATAAACCGACAGACCGATGAACAACAAGATATATAACATCTCGCTCGCATGTGTGGCTGCTGTCGCCATGGCAGCCTGCAGCGATGATGCGCCTTCGACCCCGAGCACTGACAAGGTCGATCCCAATGCGCATGTCATCACCCTCACCACCGAGATACAGACCAAGGCTCCGGCCGGCGTCAAGACCGAGTTTAGCGACACCGATGAGATGAACGTCTTCATCAAGACATCTGAGAGCCCCTCAGGCAAAGACAAGGTTGAGGGTGCTATCAAGGCAACCCGCGAGGGTGGTGTGTGGAAGATGAATCCCACCGTCACCATGTCAGAGGGTGACATCAACTATGTGTATGCCGTAGCGCCCTACAACGCAGCTTACACCGATGCAGCCAAGATCCCGGTCAAAATCACCGACCAAATCGACCTGCTCTACTCGGGCGGCGTGGCATGTTCTTATCAGACACACAACATCAGGCTGACAATGAAGCACGCACTGTCGCTTGCGACATTCAGCATCGCCAACAACGGATATAACGGAGCCGGCGTCATCAACTCAGTCAGCATCAACGGCGAGATCGTGTACACAGAAGGCACGCTCAACGCAGGCACCGGCCGCATTTTAGGCACAAAAACAGATGTTGTCAACATCCCCCAGACTGCAAAAGTCGGCGGCGACAAACCGGCTCAGATGTGGGTGATACCGTTTAACAACCAGAACAAGCTCGACAAGTCGCAGTTCACCGCTGTCATCGACGGCAAGACCTACAACCTTGAGCTGCCTGAGGTGTCAATGCGCACCGGCTATCAGTACAATTTCAAACTCACCCTCTCACAGTATGGCCTGACATTTGTACCCGGTGGTCTTGAGTGGATTTCTCTCAACGCCGAGGGTGACGATGTAGAGTTGCCCGCAACACGCGGCGTCGTGACATTCAAAATCAACAGTTCAAAATGGGAAATGCCCTCATTTGACGGCGACAATGTATTTGGCACCGTGTCGTGGGGTGACAACAATGCGACCTACAACAGCGGCACATCGATTAACACCGATGGCTCAACTACCGTAGGCATTGAAACATGGAACTCAACCGGTTTTACTCTCGACAACCTCGTGGGAGTAGAAGAGATCGACATCACGGCATATTGATGTCTTGAGCTTATAACCCACAGCGAGGGTGTGTCATTTGATGTGGCGCACCCTCGCTACTATTTTAATGACGCCCAATGAAGGTGAGATGTGTTTTAACAACCCCCGTGAGGCTGAGACGTGTTTTAACGACACCCAGTGAGGATGAAAAGTGTGATTCCCGCAGTGCGGTCAGCAGCAACCGGTGAGTTAGCCCGACAATCCCTAATCTCGGAGCTCCTTTTGCATGTGAGCCGTATGATTGAATTAACTTTTTTATACACAAAAAACTTTAAAAATCAACGTCAAACAGCCAAAGATGTCGAATAAATCACTAACTTTGCAAAGTTGTAGGTCAATGTATGGCCTCAGCCTTAGATCTAATTTGACAAAATATTATAAATCAATATCCTAACCAAAAACAAATGAAAGCATTATATCTCAGTGCCGCTCTATTGCTCGCGTCGGGTACGTTTGCCTCAGCGCAATGCAAACTTGATGGACGCGCACTAAGCTTGATTGAGAGCAACAATCCGTCTGATCCCGACGCACCTGTGGGTCGCGCCGCAGCCGACCCTGACCGCGTCACATCAGTGCTCGTGACTCTTGAGGATGGCTACACCACCGATGACATCACCGCAGCCGGTTTTGAAGTCACATTTGAGCGCGCAGGCATGGCCTTTGTACATGTACCTGTGTCAAAGCTCTATGATTTGGCCTCACTCGATGCAGTGCGTCACATCGCAGGCAACAGTCAACTGCGCCCGACAAACGACCGCGCACGTGAAGCCATCGAGCTGACACCTGTCATCACGGGCACCTCAGAGGCATTGGGTCGCGCATACACCGGCAAAGGCGTAGTGACCGGCATAGTCGACAAAGGCATCGACCCCAACCACGCCAACTTCCGCAATGAGGATGGATCGCTCCGCGTAAAAGAGTTTTATACCTGGGTCAACTGGGGTACATCGATAAAGTCATATATCGGCGACTCGGAGATCAGCGGTGTCACCACTGATGACCGTACGCTCGACCACGGCACCCATACGCTCGGCATCATGGCTGGCAGCTATAAAGGACTCGGCGAGTACAACTACATGTCACGTGACATAGCCGTGACCGACAAATACACCGCCGACAACCCCGCACCCATCCCCTACTATGGCATCGCGACCGAGAGCGACATCATTGCCTCGGGCGTGGACCTCTATGACGAATACATCGTCAAAGGCATCGACAACGCGGTCAAATATGGCCAGCGCAACAACATGCCTGTCGTAGTCAACATGTCATTAGGCATGAACTATGGACCCCACGACAACTCAACCGCGCTCAACCGCATGATCAGCTCGTATAAAGACGACGCCATCATGGTTGTGTCGGCCGGCAATGAGGGAGACAAGAAAATCGCCACCTACGGCAAGTTTGACAACAACAAGACTCAGTATGGCACGCTTCTCCGCAGCGAGAATGGGAAAACCATCAAATACGAGGGCTCATTCTGGTGCTCGGACAACACTGTGTTCACTCTCGAGCCGTGTATCGTAGACGGCACCACCGGCGAAGTGATCGGCAGCGTACCCTTCAACACCAACACCGAGGGTCAAGTAGTTTGGTTTAACGGCACATTCTACGGCAAAGACAAGGGTGAACAATACAATCCCTGCGAAGCCGTCGACCGCGCCTTCACAAACCGTAGCTACATAAAGATGGCGACCAATATCGACACCAGCAACAATCGATATAACGTCCAGGTATCGGTCAACATGACACGTTCGAGCTCGGCTGACGAGAATCTGCAGCTTGGCTACATCATCAAAGCACCGGCCGGCAAGGAAGTGTTTGGCTATATCAGCTCAAACAACGACACGTCATTCACACCCGCATTCTTTGACAACTACGGGCTCGACGGCTGGACCGACGGCTCATGCAACGGCACCATCAACGACATGGCATGTGCAGACGGCCTCATCGTTGTCGGCGCATACAACACACGCCGCAGCTGGGCATCACTCGCCGGTCAAAAATTCACCAACGACGGCATGTTCAAAGGTGAAGTCTGCTACTTCTCATCTTATGGCACAATCCTCGGAGGCACCAATCTGCCCCACGTGATAGCCCCCGGCGGCGGCATCATCTCATCGAGCAACCGCTATTTTATCGAGACATACATGGGCGCAAACAAGCGCGATCTGGCGGCCAAAGCCACTGCTTTCGGACGCGAGAACTACTATGAGTGCGAGAGCGGCACATCAATGGCTGCTCCGATGGTAGCCGGCGTCGTTGCATTGATGCTCGAGGCCAAGCCCACTCTCAAAGTCGACGAGGCTCGCGACATCCTCATCAAGACAGCATCAAAAGAGAAAGTTGCCAACGCCGATCGCGTAGACCCCGTCAGCTATGGCGCCGGTCTGATCAACGCACACGAGGCCTTGAAGGAATTGCTCGGTCTCAACAGCGTCGGCAACATCATGGATGATCCCGAAGACCAGTTGCTCATCAACCGCAACGGCAATCTGTTCAACATCTTTGTTGCCGGTGCAACCAGCCTCGATGTCGACCTCTACAATATGGCCGGCGTCTCGGTTGCAGGACTCAACGTCAGCAGCAACGAGGCCGATCTTGATGTCAACGGTGTACGTCCCGGCGTCTACATTCTCAATGTAAAAGCCGACAACGGCACCTACAACAAGCGCGTGCTCATCAAATAAGCGCAAGTCAATACACACAATAACCGAGGCCGGGTCATGTTCATCCATGGCTCGGCCTCTCTGTTTCCAATCAAAACAAATCAGACAACAATAAAGATAGAAGATGCAGCGAATAGAGCCAAAGCCAAAGATGCTTACGCTAATCCTTCATCGACCATTCATCTTTTGACCGATAAAATAATCAAATATTTGCGTTAGTAGACTTGGGTGATGTGGTGTTTGTCGATGTACCACAGGTAGCCTCTGACGGTGCCTTGTGGCACGCCTTGTGACTTTTTGAGGCGCGCGCAATAGCGTCTCACTTGACGCACATACTGCTCGTGATTTTGCGACTCCTCACCGCCATCCTCGGCTGTGAATTTATAATCTATCACGTCGATGTGACCGTCGGATGTCCAAACGATGCGGTCGGGACGGCGTGTGTCATACTCCTCGGTGACCGGTCGCTCGGTCAACACGCGTTCATACCGGTCAAACCAATTGCGGTCGGCGACGGACGCGATTGCCTCGGTTAGCAGCTGTTCACATTCGGCAGCTACGTGTGGAGCGAGTGAATGACGCGAGGCCACACGACGCAGTATCACAGGCAGACGTGAGGCGCGGTCGGTCTTCTCAAGTATAGAGTGAAGGATGCGCCCGCGACCTCTCGGCGTGGCATAGTCGGGCGTCTCAAAAGCATCGCGGTCGACCCTGACGAGTCCCTCATTTACAAACGGGCGATATGGAGGCATGTCAATCTTGACTGCCTTGTTTTGGATGTCTTCTTTTCCTTTGTCTGCCTTTGGCACGCAAGGTGTCCCTAACTCATAGACATCTTCTCTGAGTCCGTCAGCCAACGGTATCAACCACCGGAGCTTGCCGGCATCACTGACAATGCGTTCATCTCTCAGTGCCTCAAAATTAAGCCGACTGATGGCATCGCGCAAATAGACCGAGAACTTTTCGCCTCCATCTTTGCCTTTGCTTACTCCATTGCCCGTGTATACTATCAGTTCGTCAATGGCGCGAGTGAATGCCACATACATCACATTGAGTTCGTCGATGCGGCGGCGGTTGACTACATCGCGATATTGTGCCCCGACGAGCACAGAGTTAGCCAACGAACTGACATTTGCCAATGGCAGCATAGGTGGAATATTCTCGGCTGTAAAACCGGCAGGGAGCGTTCCGGGCTTATACCAATCGATCGACAGCTTGTAGGGCTTTGACGGCTCGTATAGGCGGTCGTCGGCATAGGGTATATGAACGCATTTAAACTCCAGACCTTTACTTTGGTGTATGGTCATCACCGAGATTGCATCTATGCCCGAGGGTGAGTTGAGCGAACGGCGAGAGCCTGTGGCGTCCCACCAGGCCACGAACGAGCGCAGGTCAGAGCCGGCGCGCTGTTCATAGTCGATGACGACATCTTGAAATGCGTTGAGAAATGCGGCCTGAGTTGCCAGGACATCGCTCCCTTTGAAATATTGCACGATGATGCGTTCGACGAGCGATGTCAGCGACGGAAAGCGCATGTCGGCGGCAGCCTCTGCTCGGTCAGTGATAGCCGAATCTTTGAGGATAGTTTCGTCATCGCTCTCATCGTTGTCGTTGAGGTCGGAGGTATGCTTGAGGGCTGCCTCGAGCGCCTTGTCAGCACTCATTTTCTGCTCAATGCGATAGTATTCAAACCTGTTATGCAAATGTATCAGACGCCGACGCACAATGTTGTCACGTCGAATATATTCGGCCTGAGGGTCATCAGATGCAGGAGCAACCGTGCGCGGCGGATTGAGATAAAGGCGCATAACGGCAATTATCAGTCTGATTACGGGAGACGAACCGATGCTAACTGCGTCTGACGACACGATGTCGATGTGTCCGTGAGTCCACTCGTCCGAAGCCATTGCCTTGACCAGTGCATCAATCACCTCCTCGCCCTGCCAATGCTTGCGCACCAACACGGCGATATCCTTGGGACGATAACCGGCCGAGAGCTGACGGTCAATCTCGGCAAGCATCGACTCGATGACAAAAGCGTTGAACGATACGCTCTCATCGCTGTCTGACGCCGTCACCTCCTGAGGCGCAAACATCACCTTGACATATCCGCGTTTGTCGATATGCTTGGCCGCAACCTGCTGCACGATGTTGTCATAGGTCGTGACGGCCGAAATTTTTTGCTGCGATTTTGTCTGCGAATCAAAATAAGCTTCCACCAACCGATCGGCAGACGGTTTGTCGGTCGATAGCAACCGCGACTGAGGATTGTCGATGTTATAGGCGATTTGAGTAAACAGCGAGTTATTAAATTTGATTACATCCGCCGAGCTGCGCCAGTTGGTATTCTCGGCGACATCGACACCTTTAAAAGTTACAGCCCCGGTAGTATAACGGCTGCTGACCTCATCGGCCACCACATGTCCCAGCAGCTCTGGGTCTGAGTTGCGAAAACGATATATGCACTGCTTTTCGTCGCCGATAATGAGGTTGTCATAATTCTCTGCGTGTGACAGACTCTCCATCAACAGCGGACGCATGTTCTCCCATTGCATCCGCGAGGTGTCCTGGAACTCGTCAATCAAAAAATGCTTAAGATAGTAACCGAGACGTTCATAGATGAATGGCGTCTCATCGTCGCTGATGATGCTACGCAACAGATTGCCGGTCTCAGAGAGTAACAAAAGGTTGTTCTCTTTGCAATAGTCCTCGATGAAGGTCAGGACACACGCCAGCATCCCCAGACGATAGAGATTAGCCTCAAAAACACTGAGGGTATTATAGATGGAAGCGGTCTGCATGTACAGATGCAAATAGTCTGTAATTTTTTGCGAGACATCGCTGTTAAATTTGTTCTTTTTGAAAATAATCTCGGGCTCCTCAAAGCTCCTCAGCAGAGTTGCACTTGGATATTCGAGCGTTTTAACCCCCTTGCGCGGCGCATCGGTGGCAGGGTCAATGCCGGTTACGGTTTTAAATTTGTCAGTAACTATATTACCTTTTGTATCATCGAGATAGGGCCTTAGAACGCTCATGCGGTCAAACAATTGCTCAAGCAGCTTCTCTTTGGCTTGTCTGATTTCTTTCCCGAACTCAGACACACGGTCAACACCACCCTCAAAATAGGGGCGGATTAGATGGCTGTTGAGCTTGAAATTCTCATCCATCGTTTTGGACATCGACTCGATGACATCGCCCTGCAAGTTGCCCGATTGCGAAAAAAGGTTGAACGTCTGGCCGTTGTCAAATTTTTCGAGCATGAATTGCTCAAGCCATCGTGTCACCTTGCGCGCATTGCTGCGTTGCTTGGTTGTACGCGCATACGACAGATTGCGAAACATCTCATGGATACCAAGCGACAGAGCATATTTGTCGTCAAGTTCCACGTCATAATTCTCAGGTATCTCAAGTTCGCGGGCAAAAAGTCGCAGCACGGTCTGAAAAAAAGAGTCTATCGTGCTGACATTAAAATAATTGTAGTCGCTCAGGAGGGTAAACAGGGCCTCTTGCGAAGCCGCGACCAACTCATCCTCGGTGCAGCCGAACATCTCTATGAAATCATCGAGATAGTCGCTTTTAGTACCCTTGGCAGCCTGATTGCGGGCCAGAATCGCGAGCTCGGAGATGATGCGCTGCGCCATCTCATCGGTCGCCTTATTGGTAAACGTGATTGCCAGAATATGCTCTTGAGGACGCGTGCCGCGAGGGCGCAACTGATAGCGGCCTGTTGCCGGATTTTTCTCGGCCAACAACAGTTTTATATATTCTTTTGCGAGATTAAAAGTCTTACCCGATCCTGCCGAGGCTTTATGTATAACAAGCATTTAAACAACCGCTACTCAAACACCTTTCACCTTGTATCCCATTTCGCGCAACAACGCTGCCACTTGTCCGCGCCGGTCACCCTGAATCAAAATCTCGCCACCGCGGGCCGACCCGCCCGTACCTAATCGTTGCTTGATGGTACGGGCCACTTCGGCGACTCGTTTATCGTCAGTATCCTCAAAACCGGCAATGATGGTAGCCTCCTTGCCGCCACGACCTTTGCGCTCAAAAAAGATGGTCAGCACCGGCAGTTTGCTCTGCTGACTTGATGTCTCTGCGGGCTCGTTGTCGTGCGCATTCTCGTTGCCGGCGGGCAAATCGCTGTTATCCAGCAGCGACTGCAGTGCTGATTGCCAATCTGCCATAACTATTCGACTTCGACTGTTTGCTCCGGTTCAACATCGATCACGACATCCATCGCCTGCCGGCCTGCAAGTTGATTGAGCGTCTGCACGAGGCTCAGGTCGGTTGTCGACACAGACGAATAATACAATGCCGCGCTGTCAGCATTGATGGCATAGGCCGTGCGATAGCAATTGGCCGCTTTGGTCGCATTGTCGCCGGTCTCGACCTTTTCGTCAAGGCGCATATAAAGGATGCTCAGTCTCACAAGCTGTGAAGGTGTGAGCGCCTCAAGGCCATGATCATCCACAATGCCGTCACAAATCTGTGTGGCCATGTCAAACTGTGAGTCATTCATTGCAAGCTCGGCCGTAGAGATGTCATCATTGACACTCTGCGAACACGAGGTAGCAAAAAAGATCAGCAACAATGCGCCTGCCAAAGCGCGTATATGTTTCTTAATGTCAGTCATTGTCATTTCTATGGTACCGTCGGTGATAGTCGTGTTGAAAACCGTCTGAATCTCTGAGCGACAAAGTGATGTCGTTGTATGAAATGATGTAGCGCGCTACATGCGGAGCACACGCAACCGACACATCGACATCATCGTCATCTACTCTCAGGGTTGTCTTGTCGGTGTCAATGATGAGAGAGTCGTCTTTCACTTTCCAGACACCGTCAACCGACACCACAATGCCGTTGTCAATCTTGCGTATGGTGGCCGACCGGTCTTCGCGCAACTCATAGATCGGGATGTTGTCAGACAACACCGACTCATAGTAGTCCCCTACCATTTTCTTTTCGCGGTCAGACAGTCCGCCGCAGGCACTCACCAAGGCGAGCAACGCCACGGATGAGGCAAGAGCAGTCAATTTTAATTCAGACCTTTTCATTCACTGCAAATTAACTTTATACCTATTTGAATTTGCGATTGCATTAAATAAGATACAACAAAGTTACTGTTTTTAGAATCAACTTCCAAGCCCCATAACGTTTTTTTCTCTACCTTTGCAGTAAAATTTATCTACATGAGACGTTTAAAGACCCTTTATGTCAGTGACCTCGACGGCACTCTGCTCGACAACAACAGCCTCATAAGCTCAAAGACAGCCGAGATGATAAATGAGCTTTGCGATCGCGGCGCGCTGATCACTGTGGCAACGGCCCGCACACCGGCAACAGTCGACCGGTTGTTGCAGCACACTCACATTTCCGCTCCGGCCATCGTCATGACAGGTGCCGCGACATGGGACTGTGACATCAGGCAGTACTGCACCCAAACCATGATGTCCGACACGGTGGCTCAGAGGGTCTACGACACATTCGTCGGGGGTGGAGTCGACCCGTTTGTCTACTCATTCGCCCCTAACGGCGTGATGCTTGACGTTTACCACGGTGAAGTGATGAACCGTCAGGAAACAAATTTTTATCAGGAGCGCAGACATCTGAGTCTCAAAAAGTTTCACATCGGGCAGCGACTAACGTCGTTCGATCGCACCGTACTGCAATTTGCCATCGGGCCATACGACCGCATCAAATCCGTCGCCGACAAGTTGATGGTCATGAGCGACTGCTCGGTGTCGTTCTATCCCGACATCATTGACCACGACATCGCTCTGATCGAGGTCTTTGCACATGGTGTCTCCAAAGCGCGGGCTGTCAAAAAAATGGCCGAAGATTGCGGCGCGGAGCGCATTGTCGTTTTTGGCGACAATCTCAACGACCTGCCCATGATGAAAATGGCCGACGTTGCTGTCGCCGTGGCCAATGCGCTCGAGGAAGTGCGGGATGCCGCCGACATTGTCATAGGCCCTAACAGTGACAATTCGGTCGCGCGCTTTATATGTGAGGATTCGGGACTTTGATATACGCAAAAAAATGCGTAAATTTGCAGTCTTGAAACAAACTAATCAGAAAATAACACATCAGCAATGGACTTTATAGACGAACTCACATGGCGAGGCATGATTCACACCATGATGCCCGG